>PWOK01000191.1 GCA_003557445.1 Halanaerobiaceae bacterium | reverse complement strand
CTGATATACTGGAATATTTTGCAGATAATGAAGGTCTGGGAGATTTAAACCAATTAACTGAAATTACGGAAGGAAAACCTTTAAACAGTCAGCTTTTTGGAGGAATTCATCTGGGTAATTTTGCTCTGGCAATTAATTCACATTACAATTTAAACCAGAATGTTGATTTGCTGGATGAAGATCTTTCAGCTGAAGCTATTTTAGGTTTTGGAGAGAGGTTTCCTTTTCCTTTTATAAATAGTATTCATTATGGTGTAAATCTTAAATTACTTTATGATCAAAACACAGAATATGATATAGCAACAGGTGACAAAAATACTGTTTTTGAAGGCAGTGGTTTTGGAGTAGATGCCGGTATATTACTGCAAATTACAGAAAATTTAAAAGCAGGTATGCAGGTTAAAAATATCTTTGCTCAGGAATATCTTATGGAAGAGCAGCTGACAGGTACAGATAGTTATTTAATAACTCCAGAAATGTCTGCCAGATTTGGTTCTTCTCTATACATACCTCTGCTGGATTTAACACTGGCAGCAGATGTATCGGGAATAAAGACTGATAATATAGATGAGATGGAACCTGTTTTTCATTTTGGAGCCGAAAAAAATCTGTTATTTAATATCATTTCTTTAAGGGGTGGAACCTATATTAGCCCGGATGAAATACAAAAATATACCATGGGTCTTGGGTTAAAGGTTTTATTTGCCCATGCTGATCTGGCAATATCAACCACTGAAGATTTTTCAGAAGAACAAATGATGGTTTTGTCAGGTGGAATCAGTTTCTAATGTGAAAGGGAAAATACAAAAATCAAGAGGAGATAAGGATAAAACCTTATCTCCTTTTTTGTTTGTATTCGGTAAAGTTTACAGTTATAAAAAATTGGTATATAATATAAATAAGAAGATAAAAGGATAGGAGGTTTTACTGATGGAAGAAAAATATGATGAAAAACCAATCGAAAAAACTTCTATCGATGATATAGATATTAAATATTTCAGCCAGATATATGAAAAAATATATGAAGAAAATATTGAAGAATCAAGTCTTTCACATATACAATTATTAAATAATCTTGATTTAATGTCAGGTGATAAATTAACTCTGGCAGGACTATTATTATTTGGTAAAAAGCCACAGACTAAGAAACCTTTATTTATGATTAAAGGGATTAGTTTTTTTGGTAATGATAAAACAGGAACTGAATATAGAGATGAAGAAGAAATACGTGGAACATTATATGAACAGTATAAAAAGGGTATAAGTTTTTTGTTGAGAAATCTAAAAAAAATTCAGGTTGAACCCAGTTTTAATAGTGAAGGAAAATTAGAAGTTCCCAAAATTGTTCTGGAAGAACTTCTGGTAAATGCTTTATTACATCGTAATTATTTTATAAATTCTTCAATAAATTTATTTATTTTTGATAATAGAATTGAAATAATTAGTCCCGGTAAATTACCCAATACATTAACAACTGAAAAAATTAAATATGGTTTATCAATCATACGTAATCCTGTATTAACTTCCTTTGGTTCCAAAATATTACCATATAGGGGTGTGGGAACTGGAATATTAAGGGCATTTAAAGCCTATTCTGAAATTGAATTAATAAATGATAAAAAACTTAATCAATTCAAAGCAATTATTAAAAGAGTCAATAATTAAAGAAGAGTTCAATCATCTTTTCTTATTCTGGTAAAGAAAATATTTTTCATATAATCAATAATATTAAAAATATTATCTTTTTCTTCTTCTGGTATTTGTATATCTTTATTTTCTTTTTCATCCAGATATCCAATTCTTATAAATTCATCTCTTTGTCGGGCAAAAAGGTGACCATTATAAAGAACCTGAGGTATCTCATTGATAAAAAGTACAGGCCTTTCCTTTTCACCAAACAAAGAATGACCGACAAATTCAGCAGGCATTTCCTCTGCCTGTAGAAGATCAAGAATGGTAGGAGCCAGGTCAGTAAGTGAACCAGTAGTTTCAATTGTACCAGGTTTTAGTTCTGGATGAAAAATAAAAAGGGGTATATTATGGGGATGTTTAACCCGTCTTTTTAGATTGAAATTCCTGGCAGATGAATATTCTCTGGTATCCATTGAAGCTTCATGATCAGAATATATTATAATGAGTGTATTTTCTTTAAGCCCTCTTTTTTCTAATTCATCAAAAAACATTTCCAAAGATTTATCCACAAAAGAAAGAGAGTGAAAATAATTTTCTAATAGCCTATTTTCCACTGACATAAATTCTTCTTTTTTTTCAGATTCAGGAATAAAATTAAAGGGTGTATGACTGGTAACAGTAATTAAAAAAGAAAAGAATGGTTCTTCAGCCTGTTCTATAATATCCACAGACTGTTTAAAAAAATCATAATCATTAATACCCAGAGTGGTTTTTTCTGTTTCTATTACAAGATCTTCTTCGGAAAAATTATCACGTGCATAAAAGTGATCAAAACCAATTTCCTGAAAAGCCATATCCCTGGAATAAAATTCTCTATCATTCCCGTGAAAAGCCATTGTTTGATAACCTCTGTCATTTAATACTTTGATTAATGAATCAAATTTAGACATATCATTATCTATAAAGGTATAATTTTTATTAACAGGGTAAAGAGAGGTTAGAAAAGAGAGTTCAGCATCAAAACTACCATTAATATGCTGGGCATAAAAATTATTAAAGTAAATACTTCTTTCCTTTAATCTATTCATAAATGGAGTTATTTCAACTCCATTATATTCATAATCTATAATTTTTTGATCCAGGGCTTCCCACTGGATTACTATAATATTTGTATCAAAATCAAGATTACCACTGGCATTGAATGCCTCCAGGACTAAAGGGGCAGGTTCTTCTTCCGGTAATAGTCTATAAGGAGCAATACGTCCGATGATTTCAAAGGCATAAAGTGGTAAAAGACCATATACATTAACAAACTCTGAACTACCATCTCTATAAAGGGATGCAGGTTGTTGATTACCCAGGAGAAGATTGGTAGTAAGAATCTGGGTAAAAAGAACAACCAATATTAATATTACTGGTAGTACAGGTTTTTTCTTTTTGAAAAATGATAAATCACTGTAACTATAATTTTTGGTATTACTTTTATCAGGAATCAAAAAAGGAAGAATTGCTATATCAACTAAAAACAGTAATTCATAGATATTAAGAACATGTCTGAAAAATACCTCAATTACCGAAAAATCTCCGGTTCTCTGGCCCATCATCATATCAGTAATACTCAAATAATTCCCATAATATGAGTTATACCAGTAATTTGAAACAAAAAGGATTGTGAAAAAAAGAAAGGAAAAGTAAAGAAATTTTCTTCCCTTTACAGTAGTGGTTAAAGGAGATACTATGTAAATGAAAAGGAGGATAAAAACAATATTTCTCAGTATTATCCCAACAACTGAAGGTACATAAAAAATCCTGAACAATAAAAAATTGTATTTAAACATAAAACCAAAAAATAATATTAAGAAAAAATATTTTTCTCTTTTTTTTAATTTTTTAAAAGTATCCAAAATATCACTCCTGATAATTTAAAATATTATAATTACATTAATAATAATACAGGATTTTGG
>PWOK01000332.1 GCA_003557445.1 Halanaerobiaceae bacterium | reverse complement strand
TAAATAATCCTTCTCCAGCCCATCCTCCCCAATTAGTTGCTATTCCATACTGATCTGTCTGGCCATCACCGGTGGTGTCCATGGTTAACTCTTGCGCTATATCAATAAAATTTTCCCATGTCCATGCATCTTCAGCCATATACTCATATGGTGTTTTTACACCTGCTTCCTCAAATATTTCAAAATTCCAGAAAACCAAAGCTGGCATGAAGTGACCTTGATGGGCTGTTTCTATACCCATTATTTGATCTTTAATTCTGGGTAATTGATCATAAGAAGTCATTCCTACATCAAGCATACGGTCAATTCTATCCTGGGTTAGATAATCATCCAGGGGAAGAACATATTCATGATATTCAACAAACATACCTGTATTGATAAATCCAATATCAAAAGGCTTATCTCCAGCAGGTACATCTGTTTCAAGTATTTCCCAGGCTCCCATGCCATCATGAACAAATTCTATGTTTACATTAAATTTTTCTTCTACCAGTTCTAAATGTTCAAGATCTTCTCCTGTATTCCAGTTTCTACCCCATCCTGACAGATAACCAGCTATTTCTACTGTTTCCTGATCAAAATCATATGGTGCCTCCCAGTCAGCCATAGCAGAACCTGTAATAAGACCAATAAGCAAAATTGTTATAACTAATAATTTAATATTTTTCATTTTTTTCCTCCTTGTTTTTGTTTTTAGTGGTTCTTTTAATTTATTTGATCTGTATTTTATCCCTCCTTCTTTTTTTTGTGAAAAATTAATAATTATTAAGAATACTTTTCTATTTTTAATTAATTATGATTATATATTTTTCCCCTGTTTTTAAGAATTAGCTGTCTTATATAAAAACATAAGACAGCCTAAAACATAAGGAGGAACTTAAATATATATATTATATGATCTTTATTAAGTATTTAAATAATATCATACCAAAAAAGGTTTGTCTTGCACTTAATTGATTTAAAATATAAATATATTTACTTATTAAACTTAAAAAATGATTTTTATCGGCCTGGCATGATATATAATTGACATTTACTTTATATCCTCATATAATAATAAGTACAGAATATAAAAATTAGAGGAGAAAAGGAAATGGAATATACCAGAAATGAACTTGAAAAATACAAACTATCATGGGATCGCAATCCTATGTTTCCTTTTTATGTCAACAAGAGAGAAAACATTGGACAGCTTATCACTCCTCACTGGCATAATGAATTTGAATTTTTTTATTTAGAAAAAGGACAGGCTCAATGTCAGCTAAATTCATCTTCTTTTATTTTAAATTCTGGAGAAGCCCTGGCCATAAATAAAGAAATTATTCACTCTGCTACCGCTTTAAATAATTCCAGCTGTAGTCTTTATTCTATTATTTTTAACCTTAATTTGATAAAAAACAGATTTAAAGATGATTGTGAAATAAAATATATGGATCCCCTCTATAACAACAAATTTCAAATAAAACCATGTATCATAAATAATGACCATCCTGTTATTAAGATATTAAAAGAAATAATAACTATAATGGAAAACAAAAATACTGCCTACAAATTGAAAATTAAATCTTTATTACTCAATATTTTCTATATATTAATAAAAACTGGTGAAATGACAGAAGATAATGAGTTAGATAATAACCGCATAAAAAAAATTCTGGCCTATATTCACGATAATTACAATAAAGAGATATCCCTTAAAGAAATGGCAGATATTCTGGAATTGAACAAATGTTACTTTTTAAGATATTTTAAAAAACAAACAGGAAAGACACCCATTGAATATTTGAATTATTACAGAATAAATAAAGCCAAAGAAATATTTCAACAAACAGATAAACAGGTTATGCAGGTGGCACTGGATGTAGGTTTTAATAATCTAAGTTATTTTATAAAAGTCTTTAAAAAACATATGAACTGTACCCCTCTGGAATATAAAAATCAATCAAAAAATAATTAGTTAAAGGAGTCTTTTTATGAGACAGAATGAATATTTAACCAATATTGATCTGGAAGATGTAAAATTAACCAGACCTCATAATAAAACATTCCCCTTCCATTTATATAATAAAGGTGGAAAAGGACATATCATGACACCTCACTGGCATGAAGAATTAGAATTATTATTGATAAAAAGAGGTAAAGCTATCAGTCAGCTTAATTCTGTTCCTTATAAATTAAACCCCGGTGATTTACATGTAATAAACAAGGAAATTATTCATTCCCTGATAGCCAACGATTGTTATTTTTACTGCCTGGTCTTTGATTTGAAAATTTTGAAAAGTAAATATGATGATGACTGCCAGATTAATTATATAAAACCATTACTTGAAAATAATATAAGGCTACAACCTCATATTTCACCTGATAGTAGTGTTTCAAAAAAGATAATTAATCTTTTTCAGGAAATTATTAATGTTGCTCATCCCCAAAAAGAACCATATAAAGTTAAGCTTAAGTCAATATTATTTGATTTTATATATGAATTTTACTCTAAAGGAAAAATAATTGAAGTTAATCACAAATCAAAACAAAAAGCAAAAAGATTAAGAGATGTTTTATTATTTATACACCATAATTATGATAAAAATATCAGCCTAAAACAGCTGGCTGATATCTCTGAACTAAATGAAAGTTATTTTTCTCGTTATTTTAAAAAGCAAACTGGTAAATCTCCCATAGAATATTTAAACTTTTATAGAATTAATAAGGCAAAAGAAATGTTACAGAAAAAAAACCCCTCTGTGAAAGAAATTTCAAATCTTACTGGCTTCAATAATTTCAGTTATTTTATTAAAGTTTTTAAAGAATATGAAGATTGTACACCCCTTAAATATAGAAATAATATTAAAGATACTAAAAAAACATCAACAAAGATATTTTAAAAATTATTTATTAAAAGGAAAACGCCAGCTGTCAATCTCATATTGTGCCAGGTTATCGGGAGCTGGATTCGGTTCTTTCCATTTTTTATTGGTAAAATTACTGAAAAGAACTCCTTTCTCATCTCTCTTTAGTACATATTCAGGATTCATGGGTACTTTACCTACCGGGGTATCCAGGACATATGTTGGAACTGAAAATCCGGTAGTAAAACCTCGCAAATTATAAATAATATTAATTCCGGTTTCCACCGGTGTCCTGAAATGAGCAGTACCTTCCAGTATCTGGCACTGGTATATGTAATAGGGTCTTACCCTCATAGCCACCAATCCCTGAACCAATTTTTTCATAATCTGTGGACTATCATTAATTCCTTTCATTAGTACTGATTGATTTCCCAGAGGTATTCCTGCATTTGCCAGCATGGCACACGCTTTCCGGGCCTCTTCTGTCAATTCCTGAGGGTGGTTAAACTGAGTGTTTAACCATAAAGGATGATATTTTTTTAACATATCACATAATTCTGGTGTTATTCTTTGAGGAAGTGTAGAAGGAACCCTTGAACCTATTCGTACAATTTCCACATGTTCAATTTCTTTTAATTCTTTTAAGATATTTTCCACCCAGTTATCTGAAAACAACAAAGGATCTCCTCCTGTAAGAAGTACATCCCGTATCTCAGGATTGTTTTTTATATAATCCAGAGCCTTCTTGCGAGCCTTTGCTGAAAAGTCACCTTCTTCACCGGCTGTCAT
>PWOK01000196.1 GCA_003557445.1 Halanaerobiaceae bacterium | reverse complement strand
CAAAAACAGGTAAACCAATTATTCCCATAAAAATATAAATTAACTGGCTCATAAATGCTTCTCTACTATTTAACATCATCCCGGCAAACATTACCCCCATTGTCTGTCCAGTTATGGGAACAGGGCTAAAGGGAACAGGAATAACCACAAAAGCCAGTACTGCTGTTAGTGCTGCGAAAAATGAAATTCTTGTAATCTGTTGGATATTGAAACCTTTATTATTCATTCTATCATCTCCCTGTATTTAATTAAATACAGGGTTATTATTTCACAGACATTTATTATTGTCAATCTTTTTTATTTTTTACTTTACAATTGGCTAGTTTTTTTTTTTAACTGTTATTACTAATTCAGGTTTAAAATCCAAATAATCAGAACTGATTAATTTGAAATTTATTCCCCATTTTTTCTGAGGTAATCTTTTTTGATGAGCTTCATCTCCATGTAAATGTCCATAAATACAGATATCTACACCATATTCTATTAATATCTCGATTAACTCATTTTTTTTGTAATTTTCATTGACCGGCATATAATGAAACATTACTATTAAATATCTGTATTCCTTATTTAAACTATCCAGTGACATTTTTAATCTGTTGATTTCCCTGTTATATATTTTTTGGTCATGTGTAGTAAATTTTTCATTATTGGGACAAATCCAGCCTCTTGTTCCTGCTACAGCAATGTTTTCTATTATAATGCTATCATTTTGTATAGCCTGAGTATTCTCAGGAAGTTTTTCTCTTACCCTGGTAATTGACTGCCACCAGTAATCATGATTACCTTTTAATAATATTTTCTTTCCCGGTAACTTATCTATGAAATCAAAATCATATTCAGTTTCTTCAAGATTCATAGCCCAGGATATATCTCCGGGAATTAAAACAATATCATTTTCCTTAACCATGTTCTGCCAGTTATTATATATTTGACTTTGATGTTGAAACCATTTTTCCCCAAAACAATCCATTGGTTTATATTGTTTTACCTCTTTGAGATTATCAGGGTTTATTTTATTTTTTAATGATAGATGTAAATCACCTATTGCATATATGTTCATTTTATAACCCCTTTATATTATTGCTTAAACCTCAATTTCTATTATACTTTTTTGTAATTTCTTTAATTTGATCTGTTAAATTATCCGGAATCTGTTCCCAGTTAAAACGCCATTCCCAGTTACCATCAACTGTTCCCGGTTTATTCATTCTGGCCTCCTTACCAAGACAGAGATAATCCTGAAGAGGTATTATCACCTTCAAGGCCCGGGAAAAAAAGGCATTTTTAATAAAATCCCAGCATATTTCTTCTTTTTTATTTTGAAGTTCATTTGTTTGTTTTTCTCTGTTATTTTTGTTTTCAAGATACCACTGCCAGAGGGTTTCATTATCATGAGTACCTGTATACAAAATATTGTTATACTGAGCAAGAGGTATTTTTATTTTTGTTTCTTCAGGTTCATTCATAAATTGAACAACCTTCATTCCAGGAAAATCATATCTTTCTTTTAGGGCTTCAACTTCAGGGGTAATATAGCCCAGATCTTCAGCAATAATTTCTAACTGGTCTAAATCTCCGGTTATTTTATCAAAAAAATCAGCACCTGGTCCTTTAACCCATTTTCCATTAACAGCTGTTTCTTCTTCAGCCGGTATTTCCCAGTAAGCTTCAAATCCCCTGAAATGATCAACCCTTATCAGATCAACCATTTGTTCCAGGAATTGAAAACGCTTTCTCCACCAACTATATTCGTTTTCCTTCATCTGTTTCCAATCATAAAGGGGGTTACCCCAGAGTTGTCCTGTTTCACTGAAATAATCAGGTGGTACCCCGGCTACAGAAACAGGGTTTCCTTTTTTGTCCAGTTTAAATAATTCTTTATTTGCCCAGACATCACTACTATCATGAGCAGTGAATATTGGTAAATCTCCAATTATTTTTATTCCTTCACTATCTGCATATTCCTTTAGCTGATACCACTGACTGAAAAAAACAAATTGCAAAAACATATGGTATTCTATTTTTTCTTTTAATTTACTCCTGAATTTATTAAGGGCTTCTGGTTCTCTATTGGCAATATCTTCAGGCCATTCAGTCCAGGCTTTACCCTGAAAATGTTTTTTTAAAGCCATAAATAAGCAATAATCATTAAGCCAGTATTGATTGGTGTCTTTGAACTCTCTGTATTCTTTTACGGTTGTTTTGCTTTTACTTTCTCTGAATCTTCTAAAAGCCTTGAAAAATATTTCATGTTTTTGTTTTTCTACTTCTGAATAATTAATTTTATTATTATTATCTACTGTTATTGATTTAATTTCCTCTTCAGTTAACCATCCCTTTTTTTTCATCTGTTGTGGTGAAATCAATAATGGATTTCCTGCAAATGAGGAATATGCCTGATATGGTGAGGGTATTCCGGCCGGTGGATTAAAAGGCAATATCTGCCAGTATTTTTGATTTGCTTCATTTAAAAAATCAATAAATCTGTAAGCATTTTCCCCCAGATCACCAATACCATAATCAGATGGTAAAGATGTAATATGTAGTAATATTCCAGCCTTTCGTTGTCTATTTATTTTTTGAGGCCAGCGTTTTTGCAAAAATATTTTTGCACTTAATGGTTCAATCTCTAAGGCTTGTTCATCTTTTGATTTTATTTCTTTATCCTGAAAAAAATCATAAACATTATTTTCTATATTAAACTCTTTTATATCTTCTGTCAGAGAAAAGTTAAATGTTTTATTTTGATTCCTGTTAAAAAGAACAAGAGCCTGGTTATTCCCCTGCTTACTTTTTCTCAGAAATCCATATATATCCTTATCCATAAATATAGACTTCCATTCCCCTGTTTTAAATATATCATAAAATTTTCTTAAATATATCATTTCTTTATAGTGATCTTTTATCTTACTGTCCACATTATTCCAGGGATAAGTCCTTCTGTTATCAGGATCATTACCACCTTTTAGCCCTGCCTCATCCCCATAATAAATTGCAGGAACTCCAGGAAAGGTGAACTGCCATATAACAAATAAAAACATATATTGTCGACATAGTTTTTCAATATAATGTTCATCCTGTTCTGGGTTAATAGATGATAGTTGATCTTTTAATTCAGTTAATATCCTTTTTTCATCATGACTTGATAACATATTCATTGTACTATAAAAATATTCTTCAGGATAATTTTCAAAAAGTGTCATTAAAGCCTGGTGTACTTCTTCTGCATCTTTTTTTTGAGAGACAAAATCAATTAATATTTTACGAAAGGGATAGTTTGTTACTGAATCCAGGGAATTACCAAGCAGGTAACGCCGTCTATGTCCATGACTGACTTTGTTTGAGGCATCTTCCCATACTTCACCTATTAATATTGATTGAGGGTCAATATCTTTTAGTTCATTTCTAAACTTTGTTATAAACTCAGGTGGTAATTCATCTGCAACATCCAGTCTCCATCCTTTAATCCCTTTATTCATCCAGTATTTCAAAACACTATTTTCATCATATATAATAAAATTTTGATATGAAGGGTTTAATTCTTTTACCTCTGGCAGACTGTCAATTCCCCACCAGCTTTCATATTCATCTGGATGATTTTTAAATTTATACCACTGATAATAGGGGGATTCTTTGCTTT
>PWOK01000335.1 GCA_003557445.1 Halanaerobiaceae bacterium | reverse complement strand
CACTGGTTGATTCTTTAAATGTTTTTCCAGTTCCTGATGGAGATACAGGAACCAATATGTATTTAACATTTATGGAGGCTGTTAAAAAACTTAAAGTAACAAAATCAAATAGAGCGGACAAATTAACTTCTGCTATAGCTCAGGGGGCCCTGATGGGCGCCCGGGGTAATTCAGGGGTTATTTTATCTCAATTATTAAGAGGCTTTTCTGAAGCCAACAAGAATAATGAAGTAATAACAAAAAATGATCTGGTAAAAGCATTAAAAAAAGCTTCTCAGGTTGCCTATCATGGAGTTATGAAACCGGTAGAAGGCACCATATTAACAGTGGCCCGTAAAGCTGCAGAAGGAGCAGAACTTTCTCTGGAGAATAACCTGAATATTATAGAGATAATGCAGAGTACAATTCAGGCAGCACAAAAAGCTCTTGAAAAAACCCCTGAACAATTACCTGTATTGAAAGAAGCAGGAGTTGTGGATGCAGGAGGAAAGGGTTATATTATCATTCTACAGGGTATGTTAAGAAGCCTTACTGATGATTTTGATATTAACACCTCTGAAATAGAACTTGTGAAATCAGATAAAATTATGGATTCAGGAGCAGTAGACACAGATTTAAAATATGTTTATGATACTCAATTATTGATTGAAACCAGTGAAAGAGAACAACCAGCCATAGATGAAATTCGCAATGAATTACAGAATCATGGAGATTCTTTAATTGTTGTTGGTTCGGAAAATAATGTTAAAGTTCATATTCATACAAACCATCCAGGTGTTGTTCTTGAATATGGTTTAAATTATGGGTCATTAATTGATATTGTTGTAGAAAATATGCAAAAACAGAGTGAAAATAATATTGCCAACCATTCAAATATTAATAATTCAAAAGAAAAATCTTCTGTAAAAGAAAATGATTCAGAAATAGGTATTATAGCTGTAGCTCAGGGTGATGGATTTAAACAAATATTAAATGATCTGGGGGTTAATACTATTGTAGAAGGGGGTCATTCTCAAAACCCCAGTACCAATGATTTTATTAAAGCCATTAAAGAATTATCTTCTAAAAAGATTTTAATATTTCCCAATAATAAAAATGTTGTTTCTGCAGCTGAACAGGCAGCTTCATTAAGTGATAAAAATGTTAAAGTTATTAAAACAAAATCAATTCCAGAATCAATTTCAGCCATGATTATGTTTAATGATGAGCTGGAACTGTCTCAATTACAAAAGGATATGGAAATGGAAGCAGAAAACACAAAAACCTGTGAAATAACAGAAGCTATTAAGGATTCACAGGTAAATGGACTAAAAATAAAGGAGGGTGATATACTGGGAATACATGATAATAATATAATTGTAAAAAATAGTAATTATCAGAAGACAATACTGGATCTTTTTGAGGAGGTCTGGGAAGAAGAGGAATTAATTACTTTTTATTATGGCCAGGATATAAAAAAAGATGAAGTTGATAATATTGTAGAGATCATTAAAGATAAATATAATATCGATGAAATAGAGATATATTCAGGAGGTCAACCTTTATATCCTGTGATTATCACACTAGAATAGGAGAGGATTAATATGAAAATTGGTTTATTAACAGATAGTACCAGTGATCTCAGTCAGGAAATTTTAGAGAAAAACAATATAGAAGTTATACCTTTAAATGTTCACATGAATGAGCAGGTTTATCAGGATCGTGTTGATTTACAGCCAGATGATTTTTATGACAAGCTGTTAAATGTTGAAAAACTACCAACAACTTCACAACCTTCAGTTGGATTATTTTTAGAAAAATATGAAGATATGAAAAAAAATTATGACAGTATTATTTCCATTCATATTTCCGGTGCTCTCAGTGGAACAGTGGAGTCTGCTCAGGTTGCAGCCCGTCAGATTGATGGAGTGGAAGTAGAAGTGATTGATTCTTATTCCACATCTTTAGGATTGGGATATCAGGCTATTTTAGCAGCCCGGATGATTGAAAAGGGGAAAGATATTACTGAAATTAAAAATTTTCTAAAAGAAGTTCGTAAAAATCTGGCTATTTATTTTACAGTTAATGATCTTAAATATCTGGAAAAGGGAGGCCGTATAGGTAAAGCACAATCTTTAGTTGGTTCTGTGTTAAATTTCAATCCCATATTGAATTTGGATAGTGAAAAGGGAGAAATATTACCCTTTCAAAAGGTAAGAGGTGCCTCCAGAACTTTGACAAGAATGGTTTCTTTATGTCAGGAGCATTTTGCTAAAGATCAAAATAACTGGGTAGGTCTGATCTGTGGTAAAGAAGGAGAAAGATTTCAAAAGTTTGAAACAAAGGTTAAAAATGTAATGGAGGAAAAGAATATAAAAAATAAAGTATTTGAGGCCAATGTTAGTCCGGTTCTTGGTGCTCATGTAGGACCTTCTGTCTTTGGTGCAATTCTATTAAAAGGGGATTTTCTTGAATAATGAAAAAGGAAATACCTAAAAGTGTACAATTCGTAAAAGGTGTAGGCCCTAAATGGGCAGATAAATTAAAAAAACTGGATATTTATTCGGTAAAAGACCTCCTGTATTATTTTCCCCGGGATTATGAGGATAGAAGAAAGGTATTAAAAATTTCTCAAATTAAACCCGGACAGGAGGTTACTTTAAAATGCAGGGTTGTTAAGAGTCAAATTGAAAGAGTTCGCAGGGGTTTATCAATACTGAGGGTTAGTTTTACTGATGACACAGGAATAATCAAAGGTGTCTGGTTTAATCAAAACTACTTAAAAAAACAATTTGAAAAAGATAGTCTATTTTATATTTATGGTAGTTTAAATCAAAAAAGCTGGAGATTTAATAAAAAGGAAATTAATAATCCTGTATTTGAAAAAGTAACCTCTCATAAACCAGTACATACAAAAAGAATTGTTCCCATTTATTCTTTAACATCCGGTATTAATCAAAAAAGATTAAGAAAGGTTATCTATAATGCTTTAAATGATTATGGTATTCATTTAAAGGATATACTTCCTCAATATATAAAAGAAAAATACAGATTATCTTCACTGCAAAAAAGTCTTCAGGGGCTTCATTTTCCTGAGAACAGAAAACATTATATTATGGGACATAAGAGAATGGCCTTTGAAGAACTTTTTTTATTACAATTACTTGTTTTATCAAGAAAAAAAGGTATAATGCAAAAAAAAGGCATATCACACCAGAACCCGGGTAATATTCTAAGTAAGTTTCTTGATTGTTTACCCTTTGATTTAACCTCTGCTCAGAAAAGAGTCTGGAATGAGATAAAAGAAGACATGGAAAAGATAATTCCCATGCAGCGTTTGCTTCAGGGAGATGTTGGTTCCGGTAAAACTATTGTGGCTATTATGTCCTTAATTGAGACCATGGCTAATGGTTATCAGGGTGTTTTTATGGCTCCTACTGAAATTCTTGCTGAACAGCATTATTTAAATTTCAAAGAAATGCTTTCAGGACTGGGATTTAACATTGCTTTATTAATAGGAAGTATTAAAGATAAAGATAGAAAAAAAATTGTAAAAGGTATTTCTGAGAAAAAAATTGACCTTCTTATCGGTACTCATGCTCTTTTCCAGGAAGGTATTAATTATAATAATATTGGACTGGTTGTTATTGATGAACAACATAGATTTGGGGTTG
>PWOK01000333.1 GCA_003557445.1 Halanaerobiaceae bacterium | reverse complement strand
GATGGTTGTGGTTTTAATATTGAGGAAGTTAAAGGTGATAAATATGGACTTATTAATATAAAAGAAAGGTGTGAATTATTAAATGGTGAATTAAAAATTAAGTCAAGTATTGAGCAGGGAACAAAAATACGTGTAAAAATTCCAATTAAAAGGGGTGAAGAAGATGAAGAAGAAAATTAATATACTTGTTGCCGATGATCATGAACTGGTAAGAGAGGGCATCTGTAGGTTATTAGAATTATATGAGAATATGGAAATAGTGGATGAAGCTGCAGATGGTCTGGAAGCTGTTTCTAAAGTGAGAGAACACCTGCCAGATTTAGTTCTGTTGGATTTAAATATGCCCAGAATGAATGGTATTGATGCTGTAAAAAAAATCAAAGAAATTAGCAAGGAAATTAAAGTTTTAATATTAACTATTCATGATGAAGAAGAATATATTTATGAAGTTACAAAGGCTGGAGCCGAAGGTTATGTTCAAAAGGATATAAGGCCTGAAGAATTAAAAAATGCTATCAATAAAGTATTCAAGGGTTCAAAAGTGTTTCCTGTTGGGGTAAAAGATGAAAATATAACTAAAGCTTATAAAGATGATGAAATAGAAGAACTGAGCAACCGTGAATACCAGGTTTTAGAATTACTTGCTCAGGGTATGAGTAATAAAGAACTTGCCCGGGAATTATACATTAGTGAAAAAACTGTAAAAAACCATGTCAGTAATATATTAAAAAAATTATCTGTTAATGATAGAACTCAGGCAGTTATTCTGGGATTGAAAAAAGGCCTTGTCAGTTTATCATAAATTTAAACAAAAGTAATAGATCTGTAAAAATGTTGTTTCCTGATCCAGAGAGACAACATTTTTTCTTTCACAATTGTTTTATTAAAACATAAAATAATATTATCAAAATATAAAAGAAAGAGGTGATATTGTGTGTTTAAACCGGGGGATTAGTATAAACGATCCTTTACCGGGAAGACTTAAAAAACCGAGGAGTAAAGGATTAACAATGGTTCTTGATAAAGGGATTGGTCTGAAAAATTTAGAGGATAGATTGAAAATTAGTTATAAATACATAGATTTTATCAAACTCAGTTTTGGTACATCTTTATTATACAGACAGGAAATATTAAAAAAGAAAATTAAAATAATAAAGGAGTATAATATTGATGTTTATCCTGGAGGTACTTTGCTGGAAATAGCATTAAAACAAAATAAAATTAATGAATATTTGTTTAAAAGCAAACAACTGGGCTTTACGGCAATTGAAATTTCAAATGGTACGATTGATTTTAGTCAAAAATTGAGGAAAAAGATTATAAAAAAAGCCCGGGCACTGGGATTTAAAGTTTTCACAGAAATAGGCAAAAAAGAAAAAGGCTTTTCTCTTAAAACATATCAAATCAAAAAACAAATTGAAAAAGATCTATCCAGTGGCAGTCATTATATCATTATTGAAGGTCGGGAATCAGGAAAAAATATTTCGATATATGATAAAAAAGGAACTGCCAATTCTGATATTGTTCAGGAAATAATTAAAGAGTTTAAAAATCACAAAAATACAATTTTCTGGGAAACCCCTTTAAAAAAGCAGCAAATTTACTTCATAAAAGAACTGGGCCCTGATGTAAATCTTGGTAATATAAGTTTTAAGGAAATATTTGCCCTGGAAAGTTTACGCAGAGGTCTGAGGGGAGATACTTTTAAATTTGTACTGGAGGAAAACCAGAAACTTTATACAGAAATTAAGTAAATCAAACATAAATCCTTCTAACATTTTTTTTTTTGCATAAATATTAATAGAAGAAATTAAACCAGGAGGTCTTTAATATATGGGGGTTTCTTTTTTTTTAATGATTATTTTATTTCTGGGGTTTCTGGCTCAGGCCCGGGTTGTTGTATTGGCCAGTATCATCTTGTTATTATTTAAAGAATTGGAGATTAAATCACTGGTAGTTTTTTTTAGTGAAAGAGGAATTGAAATAGGACTTGTTTTTCTTCTGATAGCGATTTTTTCATCCATAGTTGTGAACCCGGTTGATAGTGAACAATTAAAAAGTATTTTTATTAGTAGAAGGGGTATTATTGCAGTATTGGGGGGACTTATGGCAACAAAATTTAATGGAATGGGTTTAAGTCTTCTTAAAGATACACCTCAAATTACTGCAGGAATCATTTTTGGTTCTTTAATTGGTATAATTTTTTTTGATGGAATTCCTGTGGGTCCTTTAACAGCAGCAGGATTAACCGCGATTTTCCTCCAATTACTGGGGTTTTTTGCCTGAAAAAGGGGGCCATCAATTTGAGGACCATCTTAATTTTAATAACAATGATCACTTTTATCAAAAACTATAAAGAAAAATATAATAGCTATAATTATTATTTTTATTTAAAAAAAAGTAAAAATAATAAAAACAAAAATAAAGACAATTAATTATTGCTCTTTAAAAAGGTTATCATCTTTTTTTCCCTGATAAAGAAAAAACTTAGCATTAAGGTTAATAGAGCAATACCACTGGCCCCAAAATACATAGTCCTGAGGCTAATTTCCTGTAATGAAGCAAAAGCCGGTGGTCCGGCAGCAACTCCCAGAAAACGGGCAGCACCGTAAATTGAAGTAATAACACCTCTCTGTTCTGTTCTGGCAGAACTGGTTACCAGGGTGTTTACAGAAGGTAAAACAAGGACTGTACTGATACCAATAATTGAAAAAAAGGTCAAATAAACTATTAAAGAAGTAATATAATTTAAAAACACAAGAGAAAGGGGTATTAATGTTAAACCTGTTAAGATAGTTAATTTAAAATGTTTTTTTGCATTTTTTAAATAACGGCCATTTAAATAGGAAGTAATGGATAAAAATAATATGGGTATAGCAATAATTAGACCTCTAGATATACCTTTTATATGATGTTTTTTTTCCAGAATATCAGAAAAATAGGATAGGAGGCCAAACAAAATAAACAAAACCAGCATTCCTGAAAGAATTATAATAATTAAAGAGAGTCCCTTTTCTACAAATATATTTTTTATTTTATTCAAATAATCTTTAAATCCCTGTTTCTTTTTTTGTTTACCTTCTTCACCAAAAACCCAGACTGCTATAGCAATGGGTACTGCCAGAAAGGCATAAAAATAAAATAAAGCAATCCAGCTAATTAAGCCGACAGCAGCTCCCAGGACCGGGCTGACAACTTTACCCAGTCCATTGGCAGATTCTATTATTCCCAGGACTTCACTCCTTCTTTCTGATTGAAAATTATCTCCGACAAGAGCCATTACTATAGGAGCTGTTCCGGCAGCACCAATTCCCTGAATTATTCTTCCTCCCAGTATAAAATTTATGGGATTTTCCATTAATAAAGCTGCTGTTCCACTTACTATTCCCCCCAGTCCATAAACTATAAGAGCGGGAACTATAACTTTTATTCTTCCAATTTGATCACAAAGATATCCCAGAAAAGGTATAGCTATTCCTGCAGAGACAGAAAAAAAAGTTATTAAAAGCCCTACTTCGAATTGAGATATATTTAAAGCTTTTTTTATTTGTGGAAATTCCGGAATAAGCATAGAATTTCCCAGAACCATAATAAACGGTACAGCACTATAGGCTAAAATCATTAATGTTTCATTTTTTTTCATTTATTAGTATAT
>PWOK01000228.1 GCA_003557445.1 Halanaerobiaceae bacterium | reverse complement strand
GGTGTTCCCATGGATGTCAAGCATCAGGGGATAAAAAGATATAAGCTTACAACAGGGGCATCCCTTTTTGAATCCAATGAAGAAAACACTGATTTTCTCGTCAAGCCTTATACGAAATTAAACTATTTGCTGTTTTTAAAAAGATCGATTAAAAACAGCTGGTTGCCAGGACGTGTAAAAAAATATGCTTCATTATTCTTAAATTCATTTATTAAAGGAAAAGACCACCCTTAATCCAGGGCAGAAAAACTAAATAGTTGTCTAAAAAAAAGAAATTATTTGTTATTGTTAAAAGACACTTTAGGTTTTTTCCAATAATTAGGTTTTAACTTCCAGTAAGATCCAAGTTCAAAATCAAATGACTCCGGTTCAAAGCGTGCCAGACCGGAACCATCATAATGGGTAAATTCTCCAAAATAAATCCGGTTGTCGCAGTCATAAAGGTCTATCCTCACTGCGTCAAAATCTTGTGATAATTTCTCTGCAAGTTTTATCAATTCCTGGAGATTTGCTGGTTTTCTGAAAGAAGTTTTGGCGGGTTTGAATCCGGGATTGATTACCGGCAAAAAATTCCACTGAGTATCGTAATAAGCGGATACATCATCTTTGCCAAACCGGTTTTCTGATACGCGGATCAGCTTGCATTGACCATGAAAACAGTATAATTTGTAATCCCGCGGCAATTCGCCGGTTTTGGTCTGCAACAACTTTTCAATGATTATTTTCCTTTTAATCCCCCGGTAGGCCCACTCATAATGATAGAAGCCATAATTTATCTTTAGCCATTTGTTGCATAGCTCAACTATATGGCCTTTAAGTGCTTCTTTGTTGCCATTTACGATAAGGTGCATGTGGCTTCCATGATTGGGTTTGACTACAAACTTATCTGGCAGCTTTTCAAAAGGTATTTTCGAAGGTTGGGTAGTTACATGATAAACCGGAACAAGGATTTTTTCTGCCTCATCCTTCCCAAGAACTGACCTAAGATAAGAACGAAGTTCGTATTTGTCCTGGGTGATGGTTAAAAGCGGGTTGCGGTCATAGATCTTTTTCCAGAAAATTTTTTCATTGTATGTTTCCGGACTCTCTATGTTTAAATTGTATCCCATTCTTTTTTTGAACAGGGATTTAATTTTTTTAAATCCTGATAATTTATCAAGGAACAGCTTAATATCAGCATACAATTTATTAACCTTGGGAGGGAAAAATCTCATGAAATAAAATTTTTCCTTTTTTTGAATATTCTTTTTGCTTGTAAAAAGATTTTCTTTTTTCATTTCTAAATTTGATTCTCAAAAAACCTTGTTGATAAATATTTGGTGGGATTCTTCTTCCAGTACCCAGGTTCTATTTTCCAGTGTCTGCCCAGTTCAAAGTCAAAAGATTCGGGGCTGAATGCTGCAAGGCCTGAGGTAGGGTAGTGCGTTAATTCCCCAAAAAAAATGTTCTCTTTAAAACTGTATAAATCAACTCTCACTGAATCAAAACCCTCAGATATTTTTTCACTGAGGGCTATCATTTCCTCAAGATCAGAAGGTCGGGGAAAGGGTTTGTTGATACTTACAAACCCATTTCTGCTCACCGGAAGTAAATCCCATTCCAGACTAAAATATCCTGAATGTTCATTCTTACAAAAGCGATTCTCTGATGCCCGGATTAATTTGCACTTGCCGTGAAAGCAAAAAAATTTGTAATCCATTGGTAATCTGCCATCCTTTTGGATAAGCAATTTTTCTATGATAATTTTTCTTTGGATATTCCTGTAAGCCCACTCATGACCGTATAAACCATAGTTAACTTTTAACCACTCCCTGCATTTTTTTATGATTTTTTCTTTTCGTTTATTTTTATTGCCATTAACCGCTAAATGCATTCGACTGCCATGATTTGGTTTAATCATAAAGCTATCTGGAAGACGGTGAAAAGGTATGCTATCAGGACGATCGGTTACATGATAAAGGGGAATCAGGATTTTTTGCGCCATAACCTTCCCAAGGATATCCTCTAAATAGAACCTGACCAGGTATTTGTCCGCGGTTATCGTTAGTAAAGGATTTCGGTCATAAACCTTTTTCCAGATAACTTTTTCATTGTATGACCTGGGAGCTTTAATATTCAATTCATATCCTAAATTATTGTAAAATATGGATTTAAGTTTAGGAAAACCCAATAAACCATCATAAAAATATTTCAAATCTGCATATAACTTATTTATGCTGGTCGGCATATGTTGCATTAAATACGCCTTTTTTTTGGTTGGCTTTTTGGGTTTTTTTGTCATAATTATTTTTCAATCATAAACTATAAAGATAAGTATTTTTGGATAAAAAGCATTCAAAAGCCAATAAAATTTCTATGAATTATATAAATTAATTGATAATGGATTAACTTTAAAAATTGATATCAATACTAAGGAAGTATTTTTTAATAGCTAAAAATTAGTAATTGTGTTATTTCTTAAAGAATAGTTCATTTCAAAACAAGCCAATGTTTGTTGTTAGTAGAAAATTTTTTTTCAATAAGCTAAAAATTCTTAAATTTGACGGGTTTTTCGGAATGCCTCTTATGTTTGTTAATAATAAATTGTTTAGGCGTATCATCCTTCATAATTTTTAATTACCCCATGAAAAAGCTTATTAGAAAATTTAAAATGGGAATACTGGTATATTTAGGCAGATTTTTTCTGGCTTATAACAAAAATCGGGAAGTACCCACCAGAATAAATATATGGCTTGAAAAAATTGATCATTTCACACGTTTCGGGAAATTCCCTGATTTTAAAAAGCCAAAGTCCATGAATCAATATTTCTGCCATCAGAAACTATATGGAGATCTTGATAAACTGGCTGAAATTTCTGATAAATATAGAGTAAGAGAGAAAATTAAAACAGAAATAGGAGAAAAATATCTTTTAAAGATATTTGATGTAGTAGAAGATCTGGATTTAATAACCAAAGACATATATGAAAATTATCCTGAGCAATTTGTTGCCAAACCCACCCATGTTTCAGGAAGGCTTTTCATCAATCTGGAAAAAGATTATCTTCTTTTTAAGGGGAAAACCGATAAATTCTTAAGAGAGTTTGGAAGTCTAATGAATGAATTGCATTACAAAAGGATCAAACCCAGGTTGTTAATTGAAGAATTGATGCAACCTAAGAATGGAAGGCTGATTGATTATAAATTCTGGGTATTTAATGAAAAGGTGGAATATGTGCATGTAGCTGAAAATTTATTGATTCATAAATTTTCAAAGGATGCTGATAACCGGAGGATGTACACAAGAAACTGGGAAACATCAGAATTTCAGCGTGAAAAACATATTGCTAAACCTATAGAGAAGCCTAAAAACCTCAAAGAGATGATAGAAATTGCTGAAACTCTTGGCAAGGGCTGGGATTATATGAGAGTAGATGTGTATAGTTACGATGGTAAGATAAAATTCGGGGAAATGACGCCATCCCCTGGTGGGGGCAGAAAGGAATTTATTCCTAAAGAATATGATAACATATTATTTGAAAAGTATTTGAAGACGCTATTTAATAAATGAATAATTTCAAAAAGCGATGAAAGCAATTATTCTTATTTTTTTATCTTCAAATTTGTTTCTTATGCCTGCTGCTAAAATATAATTCGTTTTTTTTAATGGTTTTCCTTGTATTTCATGTGAAAT
>PWOK01000209.1 GCA_003557445.1 Halanaerobiaceae bacterium | reverse complement strand
TTCCCAAAAAGGTACCCTAACTGAAGCTTCCAGATCTTTTAAATATAACTGTACTACTTCTTCTCCAGCCCTACTGCCAGTATTTTCAACTACTACTTCTACCTTAATTTTCTTTCCAGCCTCTATATTTGTTGAAGATAATTGAAGATTTTTATATTCAAATTCTGTATAACTTAAACCAAAACCAAAAGGATATAAAGGCTTTTCTGTCATATATTTATATGTTCTATTTTTCATACTGTAATCAGTAAATTCTGGTAACTGTTCCTCAGATTTCACAAAAGTAATTGGTAATCTACCTCCTGGATTATAATCTCCAAAAAGTATATCAGCCAGGGCTTTACCTCCCTGTTCTCCAGGATACCAGGCTTCCACTATTGCCGGTATATTTTCCTGAGACCAGTTAACGGTTACAGGGCTACCATTAAAGAGAACCAGTATCACCGGTTTACCTGTTTCATATATTGATTTTAGTAACTCTTTTTGCATACCAGGTAAATCAAGTGAAATCCTGTCACCATTATTTTGTGATTCTTCAGCCAGACCTTCTTCACCTTCCAGAGCCGGTGATATACCCATACACATTATTACAGCATCAGCTCTCTCTGCTACAGATATTGCTTCTGCAAAACCATCTGTATTATCACCTGTTAAATCACATCCTTTTGCATAATAAACCCTGGTTCCTTCAGCTACTTTATTTCTAATCCCCTCTATCGGTGTAACATATTTTGCAGGTGTTCCATGATAATTACCTAATAATATATCTTTATTATCTGCATTGGGGCCTATTACTGCAATTGAGGATAATTCTTTTGATAGAGGTAAAACATTTTCTTCATTTTTCAATAATACCATTGATTCTCTAGCCATTTCCAGAGCCTTCTGCCTGTGTTCATCACAGCTTACAATTTCATAGGGAATCTGGGTATAGGGCACTTTTTCTTCAGGATCAAACATGCCCAGTAAAAATCTTGCTTTTAAAAGTCGTTTTAATGATTTATCTATAGTTTCTTCTGATATTAAACCCTTTTCTACAGCTTTTAATAAGTGTTCAAAAATTTCACCACAGTTTAAATCACAGCCATTATTAACTGCCAGGGCTGCAGATTCCTCAGGTGTATCAGTTACTTTATGGTGGGCATGAATATCCTTAATTGCCCAGCAGTCTGATACTACATATCCCTCAAAACCCCAGTCCTTTCTTAATATATCTTCCAGTAAAGTCTTACTGGCACAGCATGGTTCACCATTGGTTCGGTTATAGGCTCCCATGACTGAGTAAGCTCCACCTTCCTTAATACATTTTTTAAAGGCAGGTAAATATGTTTCATATAAATCTTTTTGATTTACCCGGGCATCAAATTCATGTCTTAATGGTTCAGGACCACTATGGACGGCAAAATGTTTTGGTGTAGCCACCAGTTTTAAATAATCAGGATTATCCCCCTGTAGACCTTTTACAAAAGCCACTCCCATTTCAGAAGTTAAAAATGGATCTTCACCATAAGTTTCCTGACCTCTGCCCCAGCGGGGATCCCTGAAAATATTAATATTGGGAGACCAGAAGGTTAAACCTTTATATATCCCCCGATCTTCTTTTTTAACAAATTCATGATGTTTGGCCCGTGCTTCATCAGAAATTACCTCTGCTACTTCAAACATTAATTGACTGTTAAAAGAAGCAGCCATTGCAATTGCCTGGGGAAAAACAGTAGCCACTCCTGCTCTGGCAACACCATGTAAACACTCATTCCACCAGTTATATTCATGAATTCCCAGGCCAGGTATTGATGATGAATAATGTACCATCTGGGAAACTTTTTCTTCCAGATTTAAACGGGATATTAAGTCATTAATCCGTTCTTCTACAGGTTTTCTATAATCCTTAAAAACGGGAATATCTTCTATTTCTGTCAAAACAACCTTTCCTCCTTTCTTTTTTTATTTATATATAAATGACCCACAATTAATTAAATTTTTAGTACCAACAAACACTTAAATTCCTCCTTCTTCTACTTATAATTACATGACACAAAAATTTTTAATATATCTGCTGTTTTCAAGATATTCCTTCTTTATTTTATAGGCTGTTTTTAAGAGTCCTTTTAGAAATAATCTTATTACATTAGTTATCAGATGTCAATGTATATTACTTTTTCACTAATTATTTTTTTTGAATTAAAATAATTAATGTTTCTTCATACTCTGGTATTTCCAGTGATATATGTTCCTCTGTATTATTTTTTATACTGTTTCCTTTTACTTCATCTTGAACAGGATCATAAATTTCTACAGACCATTCTCCAGGTTCTATTTCTATTTCCACATTACCACTATCACCACTGCTATCTGAAACCAGCTGAACTACATATTCTATATTTTCCTGTCCAATAACACTTGTGCCATTTGTTCCCTGTGGGACTTCTGTTACTAAATTATTATCTAAAGGTTTCATTTTCCAGAATTTAGTTTTACTTATAAATTTACCTAATCTTTTAATTGCTTTAAATTGAAAATCAACTGCTTGTTGATCATTACCCAGAATAAAACCACCTAAAGACAAAGAAACATTTTCTCCAAGAACACGATGAAAACGGGCTCCAGTTGTTCCACCGGTAAATCTACCCCAGATAGCTGCAGTACCTCCCCCGGTATCATTGGAATATATTTTTGAAGCAATCATAGGTTTCAGTCCATCATTATCAATCATGGCCTCCTGATATTCCTTTATTTTTTTATTACCTCTACTTATAGGATCACTGATACCTCTGCTAAATCTGGCACGAGAAATTGCCTGACCTACATCTACATAACTATAACGTGGATCTATGGAAACAGTTAGTGGATTTAATTGAGATTCACTATCTCCTCCTACAGTTGTATTGATTCTGGAAGGCATATCACCAATCATTTTATTTTCAGGTAATCGTTCTCCAAGATAATCAGCCCAGTAATTACTCCATTCTAAACTGGCCAGACTTTCATTGCCCAGACAATAAATAACATGGGGAAAATCCTTAACAATATCCAGCAAATGATCAACATATTTTTTTTGAAGTTCCAGTACAATACTATCCGGTTTATCAATCATAAGATAAAAATCAGCATAATCACCCTGTGGAGCTGATAGATTATCATAATTAATATTATTATCCGGATGATAGGGATGATTATCCCAGTTCCAGCTTACAGACCAATCATCCCAGATCTCCAGTGATACTATTATACCTCTATCTCTGGCTTCTTCAAGAGCCATTATTAATCTTTCTTTCCATTCCGAATTAAATTTACTTAAATCAAATTTACCATCTTCATTCTTCTGCCAGGGCTGTACTACCCGATCAACATCTCCATCATGAAAATGGTTCATGGGATCATAGGGAACCCATCTAACATAACCCCTGATATGTGGACTATCAATACTATCAATGACTTCCTCTATTCTATCAAGCTGTTCCGGTATATCTACCTGAGGCCTGGATATAGGTGCCCAGCTGTGATGTTCTGATGCTCCGAGAAGAAACACCGGTATTTCGTTAATTTCCAGATAACGTGGGTTTTCTGAATAAGGTACCGGACTGCCGATATAATCAAGGCCTGAGTCTAAATCTATAAAATTTCCACATCCAGCCAAAAATATTGTTGTAATAATTAATATAATAATAATCTTTTTCAAAAAAACAACTCCT
>PWOK01000222.1 GCA_003557445.1 Halanaerobiaceae bacterium | reverse complement strand
TTCATTTATCATATATACCCGGCCAAATTTACGTATATTATTAAACCTGAGATCATTTTTATTGTCCAGTCTAAATATTATATGAGTATGTTTATCATAGGGTTTAGAAGTTTTCTTAATTACAAGTTTACCTGTCATCCTCAAATGAATAATAATAAATTTGTTTTTCTCCAGGCAGATAATAATATATTTACCTCTTCTTTGAACATCAATTATTTTTTTATTCTTTGCTTTTTTAATAAAAATATTTTTTTCTGGATAAGCGACCAATCTTTCATCTTTTACAATTACATCCTTAATAATAGTATTTTTAATACTTTTCTTTAAACCCTCTACAATAGTATGAACTTCAGGCAGTTCAGGTATTTTAATCACCTTCTTTAAATATTATAATCCTCTTTATCTCTCCAGTTTTGACCTGTTTGTAAATCAACAGTTAAAGGTACATTTAACTCAACCGCTTTTTCCATTTCGGTTTTTACTATCTCTGCCACCGGCTCCAGATCAGGTTTTTTAACTTCCAGGACCAGTTCATCATGAACCTGTAACAAAAGGTTAGCCTGATAGTCAGGATGCTGTTTTAATGTTTGATATACATTGACCATGGCTACTTTCATAATATCAGCTGCACTGCCCTGAATTGGTGAGTTAATAGCTGCTCTTTCTGCAAATGAACGCCTGTGAAAATTACGACTCTTGATTTCAGGAATATAACGTCTTCTATTAAAAATAGTTTCCACATATCCTTTTTCTTTCGCCTGTTTTTTTATTTCATCCATATATTTTTTTACTCCAGTAAATCTTTCAAAATACCGATTTATATACTCTTCTGCTTCTTTTTTGGGTATATCAAGATCACTCGACAGACCATAAGGGCTCATACCATAAGCAATCCCAAAGTTAATTACCTTTGCTTCTCTTCTCATATTTCCTGTAACCTCTTCTGGGTCAACTTCAAAAACCTTACTGGCAGTTTCAGTATGTATATCAAGCCCTGTAGTAAAAGCCTTTTTGAGGCTTTCATCTTCACTGATATGGGCCAGTACCCTTAATTCTATTTGAGAATAATCGGCTGCCAGTAAAATCCATTCTTCATTTTTAGGTATAAAAGTCTTTCTAATTTCCCTGCCTTCTTTCGTTCTAATAGGTATATTCTGTAAATTGGGGTTGGTACTACTCAAACGGCCTGTAGCTGTAACCATCTGATTAAAACTGGTATGTACACGACCGGTTTCAGGATTAACCAGAGGAGGTAGGGCATCTACATAGGTTGATTTAAATTTGGCCCATTGCCTGTATTCTATTATTAAAGGTATAATTTCATGTTCATCTTCCAGTTTTTCTAAAACATCAATATTTGTAGAATAACCTGTCTTTGTCTTTTTAACCACTGGTAAATTTAGCTTCTCAAATAATATTTCTCCCAGCTGTTTTGGTGAATTTAAATTAAATTCCTCTCCAGCCAGTTCATAAGCCTTTTCTGTGATTGTTTCCAGCTTTTTTTGCCATCGTGTGGATAATTTATTAAGATAATCAAGATCAACTTTGATCCCATTATATTCCATGGCTGCCAGTACTCTTATAACCGGTATTTCTATTTCCGTATATAACTTTAGTAAATTTTTTTGTTCCAGCTCAGAAAATATATTCTTTTTTAGTTTAAATATATTGGTCAGCATAAAACCAGTACTTTCCTGTCTGGACACCTTATCATCAAGCGTTATATCCAGTTCATTTTTTAACAGATCTTCCAGTGTGGGAAGTTTACCTGAAGGATTTATTAAGTAGGCTGCCAGTAAGGGGTCAAACCTCAAACCTTTTAATTCTATATTTTGACGTTTAAGATATATTGATGCCTCTTTGGCATGTAATATATTTTTCTCTATCTTTTCATCTGTAAATATTTGTTTAAATTTTCCCGGTTTAAATTTTTCTGCTGTTATAGAATAAATTGTATCAGAATCCACTGTTATAAGTATTTCTTTCATCTCTGAATTAACAGGATTATCATAATCATCAAGTATAATATCAAAAGCAAATTCTTTATTTTTATTTATTTTTTCTTTTAATTCTTTTATTCTGTCTGGATTATTAACTTCTTTTATATAAATATCCTTACTAAAAACATCCTCCCTTTCTTTAAACCTATCAACCAGACTGCCAAATTCCAATCTTTCAAATAAGTTAACAATCTTATCTATATCAGGTTTCTCATAATAACATTGATCAAGATCAATCTCAATTGGTACATCAACAACTATTTTCCCCAGTTTTTTACTCATTTTTGCCTGTTCAGAATATTCCCTGAGATTTTCCTTTCTTTTTTTACCTGATATTTGATCAATATTATCAAGTACATTCTCCATAGTCTTAAATTCTTTTAATAGTTTTTTTGCTGTAACTTTTCCAATACCGGGTACACCGGGAATATTATCAGAACTATCTCCCATTAGACCTTTCATATCAATCAATTGTTGTGGTTCAAGCTCATATTCTTCTTTAACCTGGTCCAGATCATATTTAACCATATCTGTTATTCCTTTTTTTGTATATAATACATTTATATCATCTGAAACCAGCTGCAGGGTATCACGATCACCGGAAACAATATTGGCCTTCATTCCCTTTTTTTCAGCTTTTTTGGCCAGTGTACCAATAATATCATCAGCTTCATATCCTTCAATTTCAAATACAGGTATATTCAAGGCCTTTACAACCTGTTTGACCAGATCAATTTGTGGTTGTAATTCTTCCGGCATTTTTTTTCGTGTTGACTTGTATTCTTCATACTCCTGATGACGAAATGTAGGGGCCTTTTTATCAAAAGCAACAGCAATTAAATCCGGATCCTCATCATCAAGCAATTTAAAAAGCATTCTACTAAAACCAAAAACTGCATTGGTATATTCATTATCAGAATTGGTCAACAGTGGTAAGGCATAAAATGCCCTGTGAGCCAGACTGTGACCATCAAGTAAATATATTTTTTTCTTCAATTAAACTCAACTCCCTTTTAAAATTATTATTTTCTATTTTATAATTTCACTGATTTCAGGTTGAAATTGATCCTGGTTTTTAATCTTATTATTATAATACTTCAAAAAAATAAAGGATAATAATAAAAAGATCAAAGACCCAATAATTCCAGCTCCTTCTCGGTTAAATAAATAATCACCGGCAAAATAACCTGCTATCATACTAATCAGTGGTAATAAATAAATCATTAGTGCAGAAAAAACCAGTCTGTTTTCTTTCATTTCCAGAAAAATAAGTTGACCTTTATGATAGGTTATGTCATTTTTCTTTTTAATATCAACTATCATATCCTCAGCTTTTTCATCAAGGGCCAGTCCACAGTTTTGATCACATTTACTGCAGGCTGAATGCCTTTCAATTTTAGCTATTATATAATCACCTTTATCTTCTATTACTTTAGCTTTTTCTCTCATATTAATCCTCCAGATTGTAATTTGAATTTCAGATTACATTTATCCTTATTATATCTTTCTATTAAAAATTTTATTTACCTTTAATTTAATTGCACTTTTTTTTACTGTATGTTATTATAGGTAAAAGAAAAATTACCGATTTTTAATCGAGAAAGCCTCGTTCTTGAATAAGGGCGGGGATGAATCGATATTTTTAATTTACTCCAAACATAAGTTTGCAAACCAATATATTTTATGGTATAATATAGT
>PWOK01000200.1 GCA_003557445.1 Halanaerobiaceae bacterium | reverse complement strand
TTTAGGTTATATAACAAAAACAGATAAAGATCAGAATATCTGGGAATTATTAAAAAAAGCTGAGAAATGGATGTATAAACACAAACTTATTGAAAGCAGTAGTGCCAGAAGCTCTATCATTAAGTCACTGGAAGAAACCTTAAAAGAAAAAAATAGTGTTGGAGAACACTGTAAAAGAATAAAAAAATTAGCAGTTAAAATGGGAAAATATCTAGATTTACGTGATGATAAAATTGATGAATTAATATTATTATCAAGACTTCATGATATTGGTAAAATAGCAATCCCTGATTCTATACTCTTAAAACCTGGTCCTCTTTCAAAAAATGAATGGCTTAAAATAAAAAAACATCCTGAAATAGGTTATAGAATAGCTCGTTCTTCTGCTGAAATGGCCTCAATAGCTAAAGGAATTTTACATCATCATGAGTGGTGGAATGGTAAAGGCTATCCTGAAGGTCTTAAAGGTGAAGAAATCCCCATAATATGCAGAATAATTGCTATTGTAGATGCTTTTGATGTAATGACCCATAAACGTCCCTATAAAAGAATATTTACTGAAGAAGAAGCCCTTTCAGAATTAAATAAATTTTCCGGTATTCAATTTGATCCTCAACTGGTTAAAATATTTAAGGATATGATCATCCAATAAATAATTATTTTAGAAAAAGATTTAATTTGCAGGAATTTACAAAAAGATATTGAAGTAATAATTAATAGAAAAATAAAGGGGGAAAAATAATGAACTCTAATCTCAAATTACAGGATAATATTTTAAATGCTGTCAGGAAAAAGAATATTACGGTAACAATATATTTAACCAATGGCTTTCAACTAAAAGGAAAAGTTATAGGATTTGATAATTTCACTATTATATTAGAAAGTGATGGTAAGAATCAATTAATTTACAAACATGCTATATCAACAATTGTACCGGCTAAAAGAGTTGATGCCTTTGTAAACCAAACAAAAAAAGAAGAAAATGATAATAAATAAAAGAAGGTGTAAAAATGAAAATAGTTATGCTTGAACCAATAAATATTTCCAATGATCAATTAAAAAATTATAAAAACAAACTTGAAGATCAGGGACATCAATTTATTAGTTATGACAATAGAGTAGAAGATGAAAATGAAATTATTGAAAGAACAAAAGATGCAGATATAATTATAATTACCAATTTACCATTATCTAAAAATATTATTAACTCCTGTCCCTGCTTAAAGATGATTTCTGTTGCTTTTACAGGTGTTGATCATATTGACCTGGAAGCCTGCAAACAAAATAATATTACTGTTTGTAATTCCTCCGGATATGCCAACCAGGGAGTAGCAGAATTAACCTTTGGTTTAATAATATCTCTTTTAAGAAAAATGAAAAAATGTGATCAGGCTGTTAGAAAGGGAAAAACCAGAAAAGGTTTAATTGGCAATGAACTTGCAGGTAAAACAATGGGCATAATTGGTACTGGAGAAATTGGCCTGAAAGTGGCTCAAATAGCAAAAGCTTTTTCCTGTAATTTGCTTGGATATGATAAAGTGGAAAAAGACACTGGAAAAGAAATAGGAATTAAATATATGGAATTAGAACAATTGTTAAAAGAAAGTGATATCGTAAGCCTTCATGTACCTTTAACTTCTGAAACAGAAAGTATGATTTCTGAAAAACATTTTTCTTTAATGAAAAACAATTCAATATTTATAAATACTGCCCGGGGACCAATAGTAGACAGTAAAGCTCTCGCTGATGCACTAAAGAATAATAAAATAGCTGCAGCAGGGGTTGATGTCTTTGAAATGGAACCACCAATACCAGAAGAACATCCTTTACTTAATGTTCCCAATATTATTTTAGCCCCACATGTTGCTTTTGCAACAGAGGAAGCTTTTTTAAAGAGAGCTAAAATTGTTTTTGAAAATATTGACAAATGGCTTAAAGGAAAACCTCAAAACAAAATGGTCTAAATAATTATATCCCTGATATTACTAAAATATCAGGGATTAAAATTTTTTAATTATTATATTTGTTAAGTTTATAGGCAAATTTATTACTGATAATTGCTTTTATGAAAATATATTCTTCCAGATATTCTTCTTTTAATACTTTACCTCCACTATAAATCATGTCAATTAAGTTTGCTTGATCATAGGGGATATTTAAATTAACAGTTTGCATAGATCCTTTGATAAGTTTATTTAATCTATTAATTAATTTATGTTTACCCTGTCCTGTTCTGGCTGAAATAGCTATACTATCAGGAAACTGTATTTTAAGATCTTCAATTTTTTCCTGATCAACACAATCAATTTTATTAAAAACTTTAATAATTTTTTTATTTTCAAGATTCATATCTTTTAATACATTATTAACAACTCTCATTTTCATATCCAGATATTTTTGTTCAATATCAATTACATGAATTAGTATATCAGAATGTTTAATCTCTTCCAGAGAGGATTTGAAAGAAGCAATTAATTGATGTGGTAATTTATTAATAAATCCAATAGTATCACTGATTATTATTTTACGCCCTACAGGTAGTTTCATACTCCTTAATTTTGAATCAAGTGTGGCAAACAATTTATCTTCAACCCTGGTATTTTCACTGGTTAATAAGTTCATTAATGTTGATTTACCTGCATTAGTATAACCAATTAAAGTTACCAGGGGATCATTCCTGTTTTTCCTTTGAGTTTTTCTAACCTGATTGACTTCTTTAAGTTCTTTTTTTAACCTATGGATTCTCTTTTCTATCCTTCTTCTGTCAACTTCAAGTTTTGTTTCTCCAGGACCCCTTGTACCAATTCCGGCACCAGTTCTGGACATATCAATCCCTTTTCCTTTTAACCTTGGCAAATAATATTCCAGCTGAGCAAGTTCCACCTGAAGTTTGCTTTCCTTTGTTAAAGCATGTTGAGCAAAAATATCAAGTATTAACTGTGTTCTATCAATAATTTTAATCTCCAGTATATCTTCGATATTTCTATGCTGGGCAGGTGATAATTCATTATCAAATATAATTACATCTACAGAATTATTGGTTATTTGTTTTTTTATATAATTAATTTTTCCTTTTCCAAGATAATAGGCTGGATTAATATTCTCAGTTTGATGGGTAATTATTTTATTAATGACAACACCTGCTGTTTTAGCAAGACCTTTTAGTTCATCCAGACTTTCCTGGTTTTTTCCTATCAAAAAAGCTATTTCTTTGTTTAAAATTATTTATCCCTCCATTTTTCTTTAATTATATCAAAAAAATTCTCTATTTTAAAGAATTATCAATCTAAAAGTTTTTTATAAATTAATTATTATTTAATTTCAGTTATCTTGAAAAAGACAACAATATAACATATAATGAATTTAACTTAAAATTTAATTAATTAAGTTATAAATATTAAATAGAGGAGGAAAGGTAATGGAAAATATTGATTTAACTGATAAAAACATGGCTCTTTATATTATGGAAACCTGTCCTTACTGTAATAAAGTAAGAAAATTTTTGGAAAAAAATAATATAAAAGTTAACTTAAAGGATATAAATAAAGATAATAATGCCTTAAATACACTGGTTGAAAAAACAGGTGGAAAAAGACAGGTTCCCTGTCTAATTAAAGATGGTAATGCTTTATATGAATCAGATGATATAATTAATTGGTTTAAGGATCAATATTTGAATTAAAAATAAAACATTATAGTAACTTTAAATA
>PWOK01000028.1 GCA_003557445.1 Halanaerobiaceae bacterium | reverse complement strand
AAATTAATTTTTCTGATATATAAATTAATTATCTTACTGAAAGATGATAATATTAAGTTATATAAGAAACTATTGTTTCTTGTACCAGTAATTTATTTGTTTTCTCCTATTACCCTGGTTCCCTATAAATTCTTTCCACTGGCAGGTATTATAGAGAATATAGTAGTTGCCGGATTAATATCCTTTTATTTAAAAAATATGGTTATCAGGTATGATCCCTTTTCATCAGGAAAAGAAAAAGGAAACAAAAAAGATAAAGATGAAGCTTATGACCTGAATCAGGATGATTATGAGTTCAAATGATAAATAGAAAGGGGAGACAGAATGGCAATTATTCTCTGGTTTTTAGTTGTTATGTTTTTTATCACCAGTTTAATAGGTGTTATTGTTCCTTTTGTTCCTGATACTATATTATTATGGGTTGGTTTTATTATAACTCAGTTTTTTATTGATTCTGTTAGTCTACCCTTTTCTTTCTGGATGGGAATGATCATAATTACGGTAATTATTCTGGGATCTGATTTTTTAACAAATACAGTTCTTATAAAAAAACATGGTGGTTCAAAGTGGACAATTATAGGTGGAATGATAGGTGTTATTGCTGGCCCAATTTTTTTAGGTCCAATTGGAATTTTACTGGGACCCTTAATTTTAGTTTATTTGATTTCTTATCTGGAAAAAGGGGATAATAAATCTGCTTTAAGGTGTGCCCGGGGAGCTTTAATTGCCTTTTTTAGCAGCTCTATCATTAAGATTTTTTTACAGTTAGTGATGATTGTCTGGTTTATTATAAAAATATAAAGGCCATTACTTGTAAAAGCAATGGCCTGAATCTTCAATTATAAAACTAATTTCCATAAACAATCTTGCGGATACTTTCCTCAGATAAACAGTATTCTTTCATTAATATTTCCAGGGGTGTTCCCTGGTTATACTGCTGGTTAATTTTTTTGTTTCTTTTTTTGTATTCCTGTCTGGTTCCATTTAATTCTCCCCAGCCAGCACGGTTATTTTCTTTTTTGGGTATGTATAATAATTCCCCCTGAATATAATTCTGTAATTCCTGAAGCAGATTATCCGGAAGAATATCCTTTCCGTTTTTGTAAGACAACGATGAAAACCCCCTTCATTTTGTTAATTGTATTTTTTATTAATTTAATCGTTTTCATCGTGACCCTCCTTTCGATAATCTATAATAGATTTTTTTGTAATATTTTTTTTAAAAGGGGAGGGATTACCTCCCCTTTCGCCCGCGGTTAAGCGGAAAACCACCTCTGGTTTATAATCATTATATCACTCCTTTCTTTAAAGGATTTGTCGATAATTACCGACTGCTATCATTATCTCATATTATGAAAAAACATACAAGGTAGAATATTTTTAAAATTGTTTCTGGATGTTATTAGTAACAGAGAAAGGAAAAATTGAGTTAATCTCAAAATAAAAAAGGAATAAATATCTATTTATCGAATTATAAAATATAAAGATGGTATATTTGAATACAAAAAAACAATAAATTGCTTAAATTGTCAAGAAAGGTGTGGATATAATAGAATTCAAATTTTAAAAATATTATTTTGTTTAAATAGAAGGAAAATTACTCTGAATTCAGAATATAATAAATACAGATAAAAAATATAGGAAAGGAATAAAAGGGGTGGGAGTTGAAAATTATGTCTATAAGATATATATTATATTTTTTTATGATGGTCCTTATGTTTTCAGTTTTATTTAATTCTGATTTGATAATAGCAGCAGAATTTAATCATAATTTTGATATATCTTATATTGCTCTTGAACAATCCTGGAATATATATAGCAGTTTTTACAGAGATTTCAATACAGGTTCTCTGGGGCTGGTGGTGGAAAGAATTAATAAAACTGACCACCAATTCTGGGTGTTTAATATATTAACCGGCCTAAACTATGAAAGTGTTGGAGAGGATTCTTTTAACCGTCTTATGATAGGATGGAGATATTCAGAATTTGATAATGGAGTTACTTTTAACTGGTTTTCCAGGAATAAACTTGTTAAAGCTTTCTATTCCTCTACATTTTATTCAGGAATTATATGGACAGATTATTTTTCCTACAGGTTTAATGCTAGTGTTGAATATTATATTACAAGTAATATTATGTTTAAATGGGGGCTGCAAATGATTGATAATAATTTTGGTCCTGCTTTTGGTTTTAATGCTTCCTGGTGAGATAATTATATCTATGTTATAATTAATTACTGTATAAAATGGAATAAAAGAGGTGGTAATAAATGAATAGAAAATATGTTGTGGTATTAATTGATGGAATGGCTGATTATCCTGTACCTGAACTAGGAGGTAAAACCCCACTGGAAAAAGCCAGAACTTCTGTTATAGATAAACTTGTAAAAGAATCAGAAATAGGGATGGTAAAAACTGTACCAGAAGGTTTTCCTCCGGGCAGTGATGTAGCAAATATGAGTGTTCTTGGTTATGATCCCGGCCAGTATTATACTGGACGTTCCCCCTATGAAGCTTTAAGTATGGGGATTGAGTTAGAAGATAAAGATATATCTTTACGCTGTAATCTGGTGAACTTATCTAAAGAAGAAATCTATGAAAATAAATTTATGAAGGATTATAGTGCTGGAGAAATAACCACAGAAGAAGCCAGGGAATTAATTGAGGAATGTCAAAAAAAACTGGGATCTGATAGTTTTAGTTTTCATTCCGGGGTTAGTTACAGGCATGTAGTTATCTGGAAAAATGGAGAAAAAGATATAAAATTAACTCCTCCACATGATATTACAGACAGGAGAATAACAGAATATTTGCCTGTAGGTAATAATACAAAAGAACTAATTTCTTTAATGGAAAAGAGTAATCAAATATTATCAGAACATGAGGTTAATATTAAAAGAAGAAAAAAAGGTTTACCTGAAGCTAATTCTATCTGGTTCTGGGGTGAAGGCACAAAACCTCAACTGGATAAGTTTGCAGATAAGTTTTCTGTAAAGGGTTCAGTAATTTCTGCTGTTGACCTGATAAAAGGGCTGGGAAAGGCCTCAGGTTTAAAAACAGTGGATGTACCGGGGGCTACAGGTAGAATAGATACCAATTTTACCGGAAAAGCAGAAGCTGTAATTGATTGTTTAAAAAACGGAGATGACTTTGTGTTTTTACATATTGAAGCAGCTGATGAAGCCGGACATCTGTCAGATATTGAAACAAAAATAAAGGCAATAGAGTTAGTTGATGAACTTGTTCTGAAATATATTATGAAAGAAATAAAGGTATTTGATGAATATGCAGTTATGGTTCTTCCAGATCATTATACCCCTGTTTCTACCGGAACCCATAGTTCTGAACCGGTACCTTTTATGATATACAGGAATTATAAAAGTAAGAGTTATACAGATGTTTTTAGTGAAAAAGAAGCTGAAAAAACAGGGAATTTTATAAAAGAAGGTTACAGGTTGATGGATTCTTTTATTGATATAAAAAAATTATAATCCTGAGGGAGGCTAAAAATGTTTAATAAATGGCAGTTGAAATATCCTGGTATGGTTTTTTTGGTGGTAATTATATTTTTTATTTTACTGGCAGTAATTAGGTATTTATGGGCCTGGACTGTTCCAGATCTTTTCCCAGGAGCTGTAGAACAGGGGTTGATTGCAGGGGAAATAAGCTGGTATGCTTCATTAAAATTAGCAATTATAATTGTCTTATTTGCCGGTATTT
>PWOK01000288.1 GCA_003557445.1 Halanaerobiaceae bacterium | reverse complement strand
ATTTGATTAATTATGAACTGAATAAGAATGGTGAAATAATATTGATGCAGGCCAATACCAGACAAATAAATCAATTGACTACAAAGATATCCTCTGGTATTCAGGAAACTTTTGAAGAAAGGCTTAATATCAATGTTCCTTTTTTAAAAATACTGGGATTTGATATGCTAGCCGGGATGGGACCAGACTTAAAAGCAAGGATTGTTCCGGCAGGTTATGTTAATCCTCCAGAAATTGTTGATCATTTTGAAGCAGCCGGTATTAATCAAACAAGACATAAAATATATATGAAAACCAGGCTTAATTTAAAAATGATAGCCCCTTTTAATAGAAAAGAGATAACAATCAGTGCAGATGTTCCCATTGTAGAGGTTACTATAATTGGAGATGTGCCTGAAGTTTATGTTAATATTAATGGTAATAATATTTCAGGAATTCTTGATTAAAATGAATAAGCATCAGTAGTGATAATTCCAAAACCACCCGGAAGGGTGGTTTTTTCTTTTAATTATATTAAAATAATAATAGGGAATAATAATTACTCATGAGGTTTTACCTGATGAAATAGGGGTTGAAATATTGTGGAGATACAAAAAAAAGAAATTAAAATTATTACGATATTAATTGTAATTTTTGTCATCCTTTTAATATTAATACAGGTAAAAATGGCAATTTTGCCATTTTTATTAGCATTTATTATGGCCTATCTTTTAAATCCATTTATAGTATATCTGGAAAACAAAAATTATTCCCGGAAAGGGGCAATTTTATTACTGATAATTATTATATTTAATATATTATTTATTTCCTGTCTATTTTTATTTCCTGTATTTCTAGCTGAACTGCAAAACCTGACAGATATTATACCACAATTTATAACCTATACAGGTGATACAATTACTGAACTAAACCAGGAATATCGCAGAATTCAAATGCCGCAAATTATCCAGGAATCAATTGATCAAATGCTAAATGAAATAGAAGAAATCATTATAAATTCAATTCATAAAATAACAGAACTACTTTTAACATCAATTCCCCTGATATTTAGTTTGCTGGTTTCTCCCATTATTACCTATTACATTTTAAGGGATATAGAAATAATTAAAAAATCTTTCATAAAATTATTACCTGGTAAAAATGAAAAAATAATAATTAATATAACAGGACAGATAAATCAGATTTTTGTTGGATTTTTAAGAGGACAGATCTGGATTAGTGTAATAGTGGCTATTTTGATTGGGATAGGTTTGTTTATTATTGATGTGAAATTTTATATACTCCTGGGAATACTGGCAGGTATAACAAATATGATCCCCTATATTGGACCACTGATAGGTGCTTTACCTGCTGTATTAATAGCCTTTCTGATTTCACCATTAAGAGGAGGACTGGTGATTTTATTATATGTTCTTATACAGCAATTAGAAAGTTATTTAATAGCTCCAAAAATAATGAGTGAAAATGTTGGTATACATCCTTTAACTATAATATTTTCTTTGCTTGCAGGAGCCGAGATAGCAGGTTTTTGGGGGCTTTTGCTGGGAATTCCGGTGGCAGGCAGTTTAAAAGTTGTATTTAATGTTATTTTTCAAAACCGAATAATGGAGCAATAAATGATGGATAGCTGGTTGACAAAAAGCCTTATTTCTAGTATGATTTATAGTAAATGTAGGGATATTATTATATTTTCTGATATTTAATTAATTTTTTATTGTTATAATTTGAGGAGGTTGAGGTTGATGACAGGGGATCAATTAAGAAAAGCATTCTTAAAATTTTTCAAAGAAAAAGATCATCTTATAATGCCCAGTGCACCACTGGTACCGAAAGATGATCCTACAATATTATGGATTAATGCCGGGATGGCTCCATTTAAACCATATTTTAATGGAGAGTTAACTCCACCCAGTAAAAGAATTGCCACCAGCCAGAAGTGTATTAGAACAAATGATATAGAAAATGTAGGTAAAACAGACAGACATCATACTTTTTTTGAGATGCTGGGAAATTTTTCATTTGGAGATTATTTTAAAAAAGAAGCAATAAACTGGGCCTGGGAATTTGTTACTGAAGTTCTCAAACTGGATTCTGAAAGGCTCTGGATAACTATATATAAAGATGATGATCAGGCTTTTGATATCTGGAGAAATGATATTGGTCTTTCTGAAAATAGAATAGTTAGAATGGGGAAAAAGGAAAATTACTGGCAAATAGGAACAGGTCCCTGTGGTCCCTGCTCTGAAATTCACTATGATCGGGGAGAAGAATATGGGCCTGATGATGTTGTTGGTGAAGAAGGAGATCGTTTTCTGGAAATCTGGAACCTGGTTTTTACTCAATATGATTACACAGAAGAAGGTGAATACAAACCACTACCCAATAAGAATATAGACACGGGAATGGGTTTTGAAAGGGTTCTTTCCATACTTCAGGGGGTACCCTCAAATTTTGAAACAGATTTATTTAAACCAATAATTGATCATGTTGTTCAGGAAACAGGAATTAATTACAAAAAAAATAAAGAAATTATAAAAGCATACAGAGTAATAGCTGATCATATTCGCGGTATTACTATGGCAATTTTTGATGGTGTGTTACCTTCTAATGAAGGCAGAGGTTATGTTATTCGCAGGTTAATTAGAAGAGCAGTTCGTTTTGGCAGTAAATTAGGATATGAAAAACCATTCTTATACAGTTTAGTGCCTGTAGTCAATGAAGTTATGTCAGGGGGATATCCTGATTTGGTTGAACAGGAAGAACATATCAAAGAAGTCATTGAGGCAGAAGAGGAAAGATTTTACAGGACACTTGATCAGGGTTTGAATATATTAAATGAAATGATTCTTAAACTGGAAGAAAACAATAAAAATACTTTATCCGGCAAAAAGGCTTTTAAACTATACGATACATACGGTTTTCCCCTTGATTTAACAGAAGATGTTCTTCAGGAAAAGGGTTTTACAGTTGATCAGGATGGATTTGAAATGGCCATGGAAAAGCAGAAACAGAGAGCACGAGAAGCGCGAGAAGAGAATAGTTTTAATGGTTCTAAGGATAAAAAAATATATGATGATCTCAAACAGGAAAAAGGACCTGTGGAATTTGCAGGTTATAGAAATACCGGAATAGAGACTTATATACTTGGAATAATAAAAGATGGACAAAGAATAAATAATTTAAAAAATGGTCAAGAGGGTGAACTAATCTTAAAGCGTACCCCATTTTATGCAGAAAGTGGGGGACAGGTTGGTGATACAGGAACAATAACTTCAGATAGTGGACTGGCTGAAGTGAAAAACACCAATAGAAAATCAAAATTAATAACTCATCAGGTAGAGATCAAAAAAGGTGAACTCAGGGTAAATGATGGAGTAAAAGCAGAAGTTTATAAAGATAAACGCCAGGCAACTGCTAATAATCATTCTGCCACTCATTTGCTTCATAAAGTTTTAAAAGAAGTTCTTGGTGATCATGTTAAACAATCCGGGTCACTTGTATCTCCTGAAAAATTGCGTTTTGATTTTAGCCATTATTCTTCTTTAACATTTAAGGAGTTAAATAAGATTGAAAAACTGGTAAATGAAAGAATAAGAAAAAATTATTCTGTTGAAACCCTGACCACAAGTCTCGAAAAAGCAAAAGATATGGGAGCTGTTGCCCTCTTTGATGAAAAATATGGAGAATTGGTCAGAATTGTTAAAATGGGAAATTATACAATTGAATTATGTGGGGGGACCCATGTTGATTTTACAGGTGAAATTGGCTTATTTAAAATAATAAGTGAAAACAGTGTAGCAGCTGGTATTCGCAGAATAGAAGCTTTAACAGCTGGAAAAGCTTTAGAATTTGTTCAGGATGAAGAAAAAATGATCAATGAAATTGCAGCAAAAGTAAAATCTGAACCTGAAAAACTGGTTCAGAAAATAGATCAGCTTATTGAGGAAAAAAGTGAACTTAAAGGTGAAATAACTTCACTTAAAGAAAAATTAGCAGGTTTTAGATCTCATTCTTTAATTGAAGAAATAGAAGAAATCAAAGGAATTCCCCTGCTAACAGTAGAATTAAAGGGGCTTGATAAACAGGCCTTACTCAATTTAGGGGATCAAATTAAAAATAAAATAAACTCCGGTATTATTATACTGGCTTCCAATCAGGGGAATAATGTATTATTCCTGGCAATGATTACAGAAGATCTGGTAAAAGAAGGATATCATGCCGGTAAAATGGTAGCTGAAATAGCCAAAATTACTGATGGTGGTGGTGGTGGACGACCTGATATGGCACAGGCAGGTGGTAGTAATGTTAATAAAATACAGGAAGCCCTGGATGAAGCTAAAAACATAATAAGAAACAAATAATAATAACAAATATATTTTTTCGGGGAAGTGATTAAAATGTCAAATGAAAATAATGTAAATGATAGAACAATGAAATTTAAACTTGAAAAAGGAGAAATTAGTGAAGCTGGTTATGTCTTACAGAGGGTTTTTAATGCCCTGGAAGAGAAAGGATATAATCCTGTTAACCAGGTTGTTGGTTATTTGTTATCAGGTGATCCTGCTTATATTACCAGTTATAAAGATGCCAGAAGTGTTATTAGAGGTATAGACCGGGATGAAATTCTTGAAGAACTTTTAACAACATATATGGAGTAAATTAATATATGAAAAAATGTTTTTTCCTTTCACTAATTATTATACTATTAAATTCTTTTACTATCAGGGCTGCGGATATCTGGATTGTAGTGGATAACCTAAGTTTGCAATCTATTGAAAAAAATCAAACTCCGGCTTTTGATAGACTACAAAAAAAAGGTGCTTTTAGTCTGGTGAATGTAAGAACGGCTGATTCACAGAAGGCTGAAAGCACCTATTTATCTATTGGAAGTGGTGATAGGGCATATAGTAATCAATATGCAAATATTGCTGTCAACACCCCTGAAGGGATTGTTAATCCTGGAGTTAATGAGTTAATAAAATTGAATAAAAAAAATAATTATAATCCTGAAATCGGTTTACTGGGAAAAAAATTAAGAGAAAACAAAAAAAAAACATATGTGTTTGGAAATTCAGATATAACGGAAAAACAAAAAAGAACCATAGTTTCAATGGTAATGGATGAAAATGGAGTAATACCTGCCGGTGACATTAGTCGGAAAATTCTCAAAACAAAAAACAAATTATGGGGTTTTAATACTGATTGGTTAAAAATGAAAAATGCAGTAAAAAAGAATATTAATAAAGCAGATATTATATTTATAGAAACTGGTGATTTAACAAGAATTAATTATTACAAAAATCAGTTAAATAAATTTCAATTGGATCAAAATATAGAAAGGGTTATAAGCAATATCGATGATTTTGTGGGATTTTTACTGGAAATAGTTGATTTGAATGAATCACATCTGGGAATAATAGTGCCCACTCCTTCCAGTAGGGGATCTATTCTTGGTGGTCAGAGACTAAGCTGGATACTGATTGCAGGTCCTGAAATCAAACAGGGATGGTTAACCTCCATTAATACCAGAAGGCAAGGGATAATTACTCTTTCCAATATAACACCGGCAATTGTAAACTTTCAGGGAATTAAAACAACCAGACCCGGTATTAAAACAATTCAAAAGGAAGTTGACTGGCAAAATATAATAAAAAAAAATAAAAAGATTGAAGTAATATCATATTATAGGCCTGATTTCATGAGGGGATTTATTGGACTACAATTAATAGTTATAATTATGGCCATATTAAATTTATTTATTGATAAAAATATATTTAGAGGTATATTTTCATTATTAACTGAATATCTATTAATAGTACTATTTTTAGTTCCGGTAAATTTTCTGGTTATCTCCATTTTTCAATTTAATAATCCCTTTTTCTATTTATATTTATTAATTATTTTAACTATACTGGAAATAATGTTTTTCTATAAATTAAAACTGGACAGGTTTCAACAGATAGTTTATATATCTTTAATGACAGTTATAGTTATAATTTTGGATATGACTTTCAATAATTATTTGATGGCTGATTCTCTGCTGGGTTATTCTTCTATTATTGGTGCACGTTATTATGGGATGGGAAATGAATATATGGGGATTTTTATTGGGGCCGGGTTGGTAGGTATTACAGGGGTTATTGAATTAAATATAAAAAATATAAACCTACAAAATATCAAAAAATACATATTTATACCTTTTTTAATCCTTGCTTATATTATTGGTGCAGCCAATATGGGGGCGAATTTTGGTGGAACCCTGACAATGATATTTGCTATAATAATTCTGTTTATATATCTTAACAGGTGTCAGGTGAATATAAAAACAATAATATGGGGGATAATAGCATTAATAATAGCAGGAATCATTATTTTTATGATTCATTACTGGCAAATATCTGGATTGGAAACTCATATTACTGAAATGGCACGGATAATAAGGACAGGGGATTTTGAAAGAATTTTTCAGGTTGTTTACAGAAAAATATTAATGAATATAAAATTGATGAGATGGACTGTCTGGACAAAAATACTACTGGGGTTTTTAATATATTTATTAATAAACTTTATTCATCCAGTAGGAAAAATAGAAAAAATAATAAGTAATTATAAATATCTTTCCAGTGGATTATATGCTGGTATTGCAGCAAGTTTTATGGCCATGATAATTAATGATTCTGGTGTGGTTGCCGCAGCAACATTATTATTTTTCCCGGTTTTAACTCTTTTATATTTGATACAGGTGGTAGATTAAAGGAGGTTATTATGGAAATCAAGGGATTTAAGATTTCTTTTTTTCAATTCTGTTTTTTAATTTCTGGAGTCTTAATAATAATTGCCCTAACCTGGTTTTATATTTTTTATCCTACAGTAACTGTTGAAATTCAACCTGTGGTTAGAAAAATCAATAATGATATATCCTTAAAGGGTTCTCTAAATGCTAATACAATTAATGTTGAAAAAGAGTTAATTCCTTTATATAAGAGAAGAGTTACAGTAATTGATGACTATCAGACAGAACCTTCCGGTACTAAAATTATAGGTATAGAACCAGCACGTGGAAAAGTAAGTTTTTTTAATGAAAGAAATGATGAGGTCTTTATACCGGAAGGAACAATTATTGAAACTGAACAGGGTATTCAATATAAAACTCAAAAGGGAATAACTATACCAGAAAAGCAAAAGGATTATATAATGGAGGTTAAGGTTGGTGTTCAGGCAGGAAGAAAGGATGTTGAAGTTGAAGCTATCGAAAAAGGTGAAAGGGGGAATATAGGCCCTGGAGAAATAAACAATTTTACATCAGCAAAAGAACAGGTTCATGTAATTAATTCAGAAGCTATAGAAGGTGGTAAAAGTCAGCAAATAAGTGTAGTAAATAAAAATGATATTGAAGATATAAAAAATAATTTAAGGGATAAAATAAAGACAGGGATCTGGAGTAATATATATCAAAAATATGGAGGTAATTATCGGATTCTGGATGATAGTATTGATTATGATAATATAGAATATAGTTTTGATAAAGATATAGGAGAAAAAGCAGAACTTATAAAAGCTGAAGGAGTATTATATACAGATTTATTATTACTTAATAGTACAGAACTTGATCAATACTTATTATCTAAGTTTTTATCAGAAAATGGTGAGGAATACAGGTTGGTGGAAGATAAAATAGATATAAATAAAATAAATGTTGAACAAACAGATCAAGACCTGTATAATATAAATGTGGAAGCAGTTATTCCCGCAATAGCTGATAAAAAATTTAATGAATTAAATAAAAAAATTGCCGGTAAAGATATTGAAAAAGTTGAGAAATATCTATCCAGTAATAAGGATATAAAAGAATTTGAAATTTACAGCAGTAAAGAGGTATTACCAGTGTTATCTTTTGCTATCACAGTTATTGTTGATGAATCAGAATCAATTGATAAATTATTATCAGGAGGTTAATGTTTTGCGTAAAATGGGACTGGATATAGGAAACAAAAGAATAGGTATTGCTATAAGTGATAGTTTAAATTATACTGCTCAGGGAAAGGAAGTTTTAATAAGAAAAAATCATCAACAGGATTTAAAAATTATTAAAAATTATATTGATAAATATCAGGTGGATGAATTAGTTGTTGGCTTACCTAAAAATATGGATAACTCTACAGGACCTCAGGCTAAAAAAGTTAAAAATTACTTTAATTTTTTAAGAAACAATTTAGAAATATCGGTTATATTATGGGATGAAAGGTTTTCGACAAAAGAAGCCGAAAAAATATTAATTGAGGCAGATTTAAGCAGAGCAGATAGAAAAAAAGTGATAGATAAAGTTGCTGCTTCTATTATACTTCAAGGTTATCTGGATTACAGGAAAAGACAAAAAAATTCAGGAGGTAATAAAAGTGAAACAAAAAGAAGGTAAATTCAAAGTAGATGAAGAAACTGATGAGCTGGTATTAATTGAGGATGATAATGAAGAAAGATTTTATATTGAACAGGAAATAAATCTTGATGATAATAGGTATTTGATATTGATTCCTTCAGAGGAAGGAAAATATGATCAGGATGAAGCTCTGGTCTTAAAATTATTCAAAGAAGGTGAATCTGAAGTTCTTTCTATCATAGAGGATGAAGAAGAATTTGAAAAAGTAAAAGAAGCTTATATTAATAATTAATTAAATTTTTTATGAATGATATTGTTACTTCTCTCAATTATTAACAGTATAGACTTTTTTTTGAGGGATATACTGTTAATAGAAACAGGTTAAAGCCTGGTTCTATTAACATAGTTGGGGGAGGTTTTTTTTTGTGTTACTCGAGGAATTTCAAATATCAAATAGATATTTCAGGATAGAAACAACAGATCATGCCTTTGAAAGAATGAGGGAAAGGAATATAAAAGAAAAAACCGTAATTAATGTTGTAAGAGAATTAAATTTTAAAGTGTTATTTTATAATAATACAGGAGAAGAGATTGCAATTATAGATCAGGAAAATGATATAGCAGTAATTATAGAAGTTAGATTTAATAAAGTTGTAATTATCACTGTGATTAATAGAGCCAATATATATATCAAAGAGGGAACCTGCCTGGAGGAAATTGCATCATAATTAATAATTTGATATAATTTTAATAAATTATGTATGTGATGGGGGAGGGCTAATTTGAAACGTTCAGGAATAGTTTTTTTTATATGTATTTTGCTTATTACAGTGATAATTCGGATAGTTTCTTTAATAGGTCCTGTTGATCCCAATAGTGATCAATATATGATGATCAGAATACCATCAGGGTCAACAAGTCAACAAATAGCAGAAATTCTTTATAATAATAATTTAATTTCATCACCTTTAATTTTTAATATTGTTGCCAGTATTAGTGATAAAGATCATAAATTACAGGCTGGATATTATCAATTAAGTCCAGCTGATTCTATGTGGACAATATTAAAAAATATTACAAAAGGTAATATTGCTACTTTTAGAATAACCATACCAGAAGGTTTTACAGCTGAACAACTGGTGGACCGTCTGGCTGATTTAACAGAATATGATAAAAACCAATTTTTACAGGTGGCGAAAAATGCTGCCTTTTTAGAGGACATGTTAAATATAAATAAGGAGGATACCATTTATAAATTAGAAGGATTTCTTTATCCCAGCACTTATGAAATACCACATGATTTTACACCTGAAAATATTATGAAGGTTTTTGTTAGAGAATTTGAAAGGAACTGGTGGCATAAATTAAATAATCTTAATCTGAAATATACACCATATGAAATTATTACCATAGCTTCTATGATAGAAAAAGAAGCAAAACTGCCAGAAGAAAAACCTCTTATAGCCGGTGTTATATATAACAGGCTTGAACAAAATATGCTATTACAAATTGATGCTACAATACAGTATATTATGGAAGAAAGAAAAGAGGTAATTTTATATAGTGATTTACGTATTAACTCCCTTTATAATACCTATTTAAACAGGGGATTACCACCGGGTCCAATATGTAATCCGGGTGATAATGCCCTACAGGCTTCTATTAACCCCCTGGAAACAGATTATTTATTTTATTTTGCGGTTAATGATGGGAGTCATATTTTTACTGAAACCTATCAGGAACACATTTATGAATTACAGAAATATCGTTCAGACCAATGAAAAAACAGGAGATGAATTAGATGGGAAAAGTAGAATTACTGGCACCTGCCGGAAATCTTGAAAAATTAAAAATTGCTGTAATTTATGGTGCAGATGCTGTCTATTGTGGTGGTTTTAATTATGGCTTAAGGGCAGCAGCTGATAATTTTTCTTTAGATGATTTAAAAGAGGGAACTGAGTTTTGTCATAAATATAATGTTAATATCTATATAACTGTAAATATGATTCCTCATAATCAGGATTTGAAGGATTTACCACAATATCTTTTACATTTACAGGATATTGGAGTTGATGGACTAATTATATCTGATCCCGGTGTACTAAAAATAATCAGGGAAAATAATATTAAAATTCCTCTTCATCTGAGTACCCAGGCCAATACTGTCAACTGGAAAAGTGCTTCTTTTTGGGCTGAACAGGGAATAGAGAGAATTATCCTGGCCCGGGAATTAAATCAAAAGGAGATAAAAGAAATTAATGAAAAAACTGAAATAGAACTGGAAGCTTTTATACATGGAGCCATGTGTATTTCTTATTCTGGACGCTGTCTTTTAAGTAATTACCTTACTGATAGGGATCCCAACCGGGGTAAATGTGCCCACAGCTGTCGCTGGCAATATTTTTTAATGGAAAAAGAGAGACCTGGTGAATATTTTCCTGTATTTGAAGATGAGAAGGGTAGTTATATCTTAAATTCAAGAGATCTCTGTTTGATTGAATATATTCCAGAATTAATAGAGACAGGAATAAATAGTTTTAAAATTGAAGGACGTATGAAAGGTTTACATTATGTGGCCACTGTGACCGGTGTTTACAGACAGGCAATCGATTCTTTTTATGAAGCCGGAGAAAAATATAGATTTAAAGAAGAATGGTTAAATGAATTAAAAAAAATCAGCCATAGAGTTTATACAACAGGTTTTTTTATAGATGATTCCCGGGTAAAAAAACAGTATCACCAATCATCTGCTTATCGTCGTACTTATGATTTTATGGGTATTATTAGAGAATATGATAATAAAAATAAAGAAGCGGTAGTAGAAGTAAGAAATAAATTAAAAAAAGGGGATAGAATTGAAATTATCGGTCCTTCGGCAGAAATATTTAATATGAAAATCGATTATATTATTAATGAAGAAAATAAAAAGGTTGAAAAAGCCCCTCATCCAGGTGAGTTAATTAGAATTCCCCTTAAAAAACCGGTTAAACCATATTATTTAATTCGAAAAGAAAAGGATCAGGGTTGTGATATTGATGAAAGAAAATGATACTCAACAGATTATAGTTAAGGTTCCTCATGAGCAGATTGTATTTATAGATATGGTTTTTAAATCCTATGAAGGTCTGGCTTCAGTTACAGTAAATCAGGATGAAGAAGAAATAATATATATTGATGTTACAGAAGGAACCAAAAAAGATGTACTCAAGATATTAAGGGATTTCAAGAAAAAATTTCCTTTAGAAATTCTAAAAAATTAATCACTATCTGCTGGTTCACCTCATATATATGTAAATATAGTCTGGGGGTGGACTTTTTGTTTGTTTTTTTATCAAAAGTACTGGAAGGTTTACTGTTATTTGTTTCTTATATAAGAAATGGTAAAGTGTTTCCTGAACCACTGGATCCAGATGAAGAAAAAAAATATTTAAAAATGATGCAACAGGGAAACAAAACAGCCCGTAATATACTGATCAAACACAATTTAAGACTGGTTGCTCATATTGTAAAAAAATTTGATACTGTTCATACAGATAATGAAGATTTGATATCAATAGGAACCATTGGTTTAATAAAAGGTATAAACACCTATGATATGAGCAAAAACACAAAACTGGCAACTTATGCAGCCCGCTGTGTTGAAAATCAAATACTCATGCATCTTAGATCTACCAGGAAGTTAAATCAAGAAAAATTATTACAGGAATCTATTGGGTCAGACAAAGAAGGAAATGAAATAAAATTGATGGATATTATTAGTTCAGAAGAAATATCAATTATTGAAAAAGTTGAAAAAAATATCAATAAGGAATTATTATATGAAAAGTTAAAAGAATTGCCTGAAAGAGAAAGAAAGGTAGTAGAATTACGTTATGGCCTTTTTGATGGTGAAAAATTAACTCAAAAAGAAGTTGCTTCCATTCTTGGTATTTCACGTTCTTATGTTTCCAGAATAGAAAAAAAAGCTATTAATAAATTAAGTATTCTTTTTGAGAATAAAGAAATAGTGTAAAAAACTATCCCGAAAGGGTTTTTTTATAGAAAGGGTTGAAAAAAAACCAATTATATGTTAAACTTTAATTAATGGTAAAAAAAAACAGAATAAAAAAAATAAAGAAAAATGTTATAAAATATTTATTGAAAAATGTAGTATATTTATTTGACTTTTAATTTTTCTTAATGTATAGTTAATAAATGAAAAAGTAATAATAGTAAATAAGTAGCAAATTAGGTGGTAAAAAGATGTTAAAAATACTTGTACCCGACCATTATTATAAAAATATATTTGAAATTGATCTGCAAAAATTAAAAGATGATAATATAAAAGGAATTATATGTGATATAGATAATACGATTGTTCCTTATGAAAAAAAAGAAGTTATGAATGATGTTTTGGACTGGTTTCAGACCTTAAAGAAAATGAATTTTAAAGTTTGTCTGGTATCAAATGGCAGGGAAAAAAGAGTTAAATTTTTTCGTAAAGAATTAAATTTACCTGCTTTAGGACAGGCAGTTAAACCGAGTAAAAAGGCTTTTAAAAAAGCCCTTAACCATATATTGAAACTTGATAAAAGTGAAACAGCTGTAATAGGTGATCAAATATTTACTGATGTGCTGGGAGGAAATAGAGCTGGTTTGAAAACCATACTTGTTGATCCAATGGGAGAAAAAGAATTTTTTGTAACTAAATTTGTCCGCTTTATTGAGAGTTTGGTTTTTAAAAGAGATCAACAGTTTTAAAGGAGGTATTGATATGAAATTTAAACAGAAAGTTGTGATTCTTGTATTACTTCTTTCATTTGTTATGTTGTATTACTCTGAATTAGCAGAAGCTGATACCCATTATTATCTGGAAATTGGTCAAAGAGTATTGAGAAGAGGGGATGAAGGGGCTGATGTTGCTATATTACAGAGGAAATTAAAAAATATGAATTATTATAATTATAATATTGATGGATTGTATGGAAGAAATACTGAAACAGCAGTCAAAAAATTTCAAGAGGCCAAGCAAATTAAAGTTGATGGTATAGCCGGTCCTGAAACATTCAGCCATTTACCTGATGATGGACTTTTGAGCCGTATGAATTATCCCCGGGATGAAATTTTAATGCTGGCCCGGATAATTCATGGTGAAGCACGTGGTGAACTTTTTAAAGGTAAAGTTGCTGTAGCTGCAGTAGTTTTAAACAGAGTAGAAAGTGATAAATTTCCTAACTCCATAAGGGAAGTTATCTTACAGAATAACCAGTTTAGCTGTTTATTCGATGGACAGGCTAATTTATATTACCCTGATCAGGAGACACTTGATGCAGCCAGAGCTGCTCTTTTGGGTTATGATCCAACACATAATGCTTTATTCTTTTACAATCCTGAAGTAGCTACCAATTTAGAATGGATATCACAGAGACCAATAATTAAAAGAATAGGTAATCATGTTTTTGCTGGTTAAAAAAATTATATAAAAAACTAAAAGTCAGCATCCTTTTATTTAAAAGGGTGCTGACTTATGTATCTTTATATAAAATACTTACAGAAGTTATCTGTTTGTTAATTATAAATCTTTCATACTTGTCATACATTCTTCACAGATGATCTTATTTTTAAATTCTACTGTATCATCTGCACTTCCACAGAAAGTACAGGCTGGTTCATATTTGGTCAAAACTATTTTTTCGCCATCGACAAAAATTTCCATTGGATCTTTTTTATCGATTTTCATAGTTTTACGTAATTCGATAGGAATTACCATTCTTCCAAGATCATCAATTTTTCTTACTATACCGGTAGATTTCATTATAATCCCCCTTTCTTTTACAAATTTCGTCAAGAAATCTAAGTTAATTATACTATTAATTCCATATAGAGTCAATAGTTTACT
>PWOK01000048.1 GCA_003557445.1 Halanaerobiaceae bacterium | reverse complement strand
GGTTATATGTTGCAGTTTTACCGCCCTGTTCAGGATTTGTGCAGAATGAATCACCGTTTTCAGAGAACAGCTACCTCAGCTGACAGAGTATTTGAGGTTCTGGATACAGAACCAGAACTGGATGATAATCAAGGCTTAGAGGTTAAAGATAATATTAAAGGTGAGGTAGAATTTGAAAATATAACATTTAGTTATGATAAAGGAACTCCTGCTTTAAAAAATGTATCCTTTAAAGTTAAAGCCGGTGAAGTTATTGGACTGGCAGGTCGAAGTGGTGCCGGTAAAAGTACATTAATTAATATGATCTGCAGGTTTTATGATCCAGAAAAAGGTACAGTATATATTGATGGATTGGACCTACAAAAAATAAAGATTAAAAGTATAAGAAAACATATTGGTATAGTACTTCAGGATCCCTTTCTTTTTAGTGGTACTGTAGCAGAAAATATAGTTTATGGAAAACCTGGAGCAAGTAGGGAAGAAATAATTGCTGCTGCCAAAGCAGCCAATGCCCATAGCTTTATAATGGAATTTGCTGATGGCTATGAAACTCAAGTTGGTGAGCGTGGTGTGCGGGTATCTACAGGACAAAGACAGAGAATATCAATTGCCAGAGCATTATTAAAGAATCCAGCTATTTTAATATTGGATGAGGCAACATCTTCAGTTGATACCCAAACAGAAGCAGAAATTCAGGAAGCCCTGGAACGCCTGGTAAAAAATAGAACAACTTTTGCTATTGCTCACAGGTTATCTACTTTGAGGAATGCAGATAGATTATTTATTCTTAAAGAGGGAGAAATTGTGGAAATGGGAACACATGAGGAATTATTAGATAAGGATGGAATTTATGCAAAAATGCATAAGATGCAGAGACAGATGAAAGCTATTTAAAGGGAGGAAAAAAATTATGTCAGAATTACTGGATGAATTTAAGCCTCTTGATCCTCTGAGTATAAAAATAGTCAGGGATGAATATCATGATATTGTTGTTAAAAAAGAAGATAAAGAATATAAAAAAGTTCAGGTGTTACGTGCATTTCCCTATTCACAAAAAAATAATTTTATTTTATTAAAAAATGAAGAGGAAAATGAGATTGGAATGTTAAAAGATATTTCAGGACTTGATCAAAAATCATATAAAATTTTAATTGAAGAATTGAATAAGAAATATTTCATTCCTGTAATAACTAAAATTTATGATATAATTTTAAAATATAGAACACCGATCTGGTCTGTCAAAACAGATAGGGGGTTATTAACCTTTGAATTAAGAAGAAGACGTAATGCTAAATTTATAAATTCAAGACATGTTGTGATTAAGGACTCTGAGGGAAACAAATATGAGATTCCAGACTATACTAAACTGGATGAAAAAAGTCAAAGACTAATAGAAAGAGAGGTATAGACTTCTTCTTAAAAATCATATTTTGACAGTAAACAAATCTCCAGATATAATTATCGTAAAAGCTGCAAAAAAAAAAGGTTTTTCAAAATACAGAAAGAAAGGGATAATAATGAATTCCTATATCATCATCTTTTTGCTTGTTATCAGTTTACTACTAACAGGGACTGTTAATGCTGAAGAAAATAATGATAAGGTTGTTGGGCTGGTACTTAGTGGTGGAGCTGCCTGGGGATTAGCACATATTGGAGTTCTTGAAGTTCTGTCTGAAAATGATATAAAAATTGATTTGATATCAGGTACCAGTGCTGGAGCAATTATTGGTTCTTTTTATGCCGGAGGTACAACTCCTGAGGAAATGATTGAAATAGCAAGTGGTATAAGATGGAGGCATTTTCTGAATCCTGTTATTGCTGATCTTGGTTTATTCTCACCTTCAGGTATAGAAAAATATATTAAAAGTGAGTTAAAAATAGATCAATTTGATAAATTACCGATTAAATTTGCAGTTATAGCTGCTGATCTTGAAAGTGGAGATGAAATTATAATTAATGAGGGATCAATTAGCAGTGCTGTAAGTGCAAGTTCAGCAATACCGGTAATTTTTAAACCTGTGAAAAACAAGGATCGTTTACTGGTTGATGGAGGCATTGTTAATAATTTACCGGTAAATCTGGCAAAAGAAATGGGAGCAGATATTATTATTGCAGTTGATGTAACTGGAGTTTTTAGTTTTAGGGAAACACCTGATTCAAAACTGGAGGCAGGTATTAGAGCTTATAATATTCTACAGAGGAGTCAGGTTGATGCCAGTCAAGCTGATATTTTAATAGAACCTGATTTAACAGGAATTAGAGGAATTGATTTTAAATCATATGAAAAAATCATTAAAAAAGGTAGAGAAGCAGCAGAAAAAGTTTTACCTGATATAATAAATTTATTGGGAAAAGAATGAAACAGGGGATATTAATTTTAAATAATGTTTAATTAAAAAACAATATATGATAAACTTAACTTAAGGTTATTAAAAAGAAAGGAGTCAAAATATGAATATAACAAGATTTATTAAAGAAGAAGCCAGTCCTGGACATAATGGAACAATTCTTTCATCAAAAGTATTACCTGACGGTATGTCAGAACCTTTTGATTCAGCCTGGGGTTATCTGGAAAACAATTCACAAATGGAGAGTCATTCTCATCCAGCAGAAGAAGTATATTTAGTTGTTAAAGGACAGGGTATTGTTGTAGTAGGAAATGACAAAAAAGAAGTTTCACCAGGAGAAGTAATAGAAATACCACCTGATGTAGAACACACTATGATTTGTGAAGATAAAGGACCTTTTTTATGGTCTGCATTCTGGTGGGATAAATAATTAATTTTTGATGGAGGTGTCAAATATGATTAAAGGATTTCATCATGTTGCTCTGGATACAGATAAATATGACTTAAGTTATAAATTTTATACAGAAGTTCTGGGTTTTGCAGAAAAAATTAGCTGGCATATGGATGAAGACCATAGAGCAGTTATGCTTGATGCAGGGAATGATAATATTCTGGAATTATTTGAAAAAGACTCTGTGAAAGAAAGAAATCAGGGTTATTTTGTACATATTGCTTTGAATGTTGATAGTACAGATGAGGTATTCAAAAAGGTTAAAGAATATGGTGCAGAAATTACAATGGAACCTGAAGAGGTAAAAATTGAAGGTAGTTCGTCAATGTCTTTAAGAATAGCTTTTTTTAAAGGGCCCAATGGTGAATTGTTTGAACTTGTTGAAAAAAAAGAAATGTAATCACCTGTAATTATATATTAAAATTACAGGAAAAGCAGGAAAAATAAATATGTTTAAAGAATATTATATACTACAGGAAATAAGTTGATAAAGAAATAATTCAAAAAGGGAGGGAGTATAATGCAAGGTTTAATTATCCTGGGAGTAGTTTTTGTAATTTTAATGTTAATATTAAACTGGATAACCAGTAGAGGTGGCTAAAGATTTTATCTTGACTTTTTGAGTTATTAATTATTCAATTTTAATGATAAAAAAATTACTGGGGGGGTATATTTCTTGAATAAAAAAATCATTTTTGTTCTTACAATTTTTATTATTATGGGATTGGTAATGTTATCTGCTTGTGATGTTGATGATATTGAAGATGGTACCTATGTAGGTTATTCACAAGCTAACAGATCCTATGTGGAAGCTCAGGTAGCAATTGAAGATGGTGACATAGTTGATGTAGAATTAACAGAATTTAATAATCATGGTCAGCCTAAAGGTGAAGACTATACCTGGGATGAATTTCATGAAGCAATGGATGTT
>PWOK01000302.1 GCA_003557445.1 Halanaerobiaceae bacterium | reverse complement strand
ATCTCTCCTTTTTAATAATAATAATTGTTCTTAATCAATTATTCTGGAAATACTTTTATTTTCCTTCTTTTTTTTATTATTAAATATTATCTCCATTTATATTATATATATCAAAAATTTATTGCAGCCCCGACTTTTATATTATCAAAATTATATAATCCAAGTTCAACTGATACTGCAGGTGTAATATTCATCCGGACTCCAATATTATATTGTTCTTCAAAATATTCAGCCATAACTTTTATTTTCGGAAAGGTTATTCCTCCTTTATTTTCTGCAAACAAAGCTCCCTGATAGGGATTTATTATTTTACTTAATCCAAAAAATAGGCTTTCTTTATTCAGACCAAATAACCCGATATGACCATCAATGTTAAATCCCAAATACATACTAGCTGTAACAAATAAATCTGAATTATATGCTCCTATTGATATTTCAGGTATATAGTCCCTTTCACCAAGCATTCTGGCTTTAAAAAATGTATCAATATTATTTTGATAAGAAAAGTCTGTAATTACGATTCCCATTTCCATTAGATGTTGAATTTTTATTACACCATAAAGATTATTTGCTTTTCCAATGTTATTAATTCCAACAATTGACCTGTTTATCATTATCCTGGATGTTGGAGAATTTAATAAATCAGCAGAAGAATTTACCGCCTGTACCGGTTGTTTCACAATTAACAAAATTAAAACAAATAAAAAAATAAATATTAATAATTTTTTGTTTTTTCTTAGCATTTTTATGCCTCCTATAAAAATATAATTAGTCCTGGATATGTAACCAGACCAGGACTAATTTATGTTTCTAAGTTTATATTTCTAAATATGCTATATCATCTATTTCTATATCTGAAGATATTTTATTAATGTTTTTCATGGTTTTTTCAGAAGGATCTGAGTCTGTTTGAATCAACATTATAGCCTGACCACCTTCAGCTTTTCTTCCCACCTGCATACTGGCTATATTTACTTCAGCTTTCCCAAGTATACTTCCAATAGTACCAATTACTCCAGGTTTATCCTTATAGGATACAACCAGATATTTACCTGATAAATCAAGATCAATTCTGTAATTATTAATCTCAACCACCCTTAAGCCAACAGGTAAAGAAGTTCCAGCTATACTGTACTCCCCTTTAGTAGTCCTTATATTTAATCTGATAATATTTTTCAATCCTTCAGGTGCTTTTATCTGGCTTTCTTTAATATTTATTCCTCTTTCATCAGCAATCACAAGTGCATTTACCATATTAACCCTGTGATCCATTATGGGATCAAGTATAGCTTTTACCATGGTTATGGTAAGTGGCTTAAGTGAATTTTTGGTTAATTCACCTCCATATTCTGCTTCTATGGATTTAATCCTTTCCTGTCCCTTCCAGTAGGCCATAAAACTACCAAGTTTGTTTGCCAGATCAACATATGGTTTTGATTTACTCAATTCCTGGGGATCCAGTGAAGGAAGATTTAAAGGTGATTCCGGTAAATTATTATTTAGAATAACTTCCAGAACATCCTTTGCTGCAGATATAGATACATTATCCATTGCTTCTTTAGTTGTACCTCCCAGATGACAGGTCATAACAACTTTATCTCTATATTTTATCAAAGGATTTTCCTCTGGTTTAAAGGGTTCTTTTTCATGAACATCAACAGCAATACCGGCAACTTTGCCTTCCTTTAGCGCCTGTGCTCCTGCTTCTGTATCAAGATTACCTCCCCTGGCACAGTTTATTACCCGGGCTTCATCTTTCATTATTTCAAATTCATCTTTACCTATAATATGATGGGTTTCTTCATTTAATGGAGTATGAATACTGATATAATCTGAAGATTTAACTACTTCTTCAAAATCCATCAAAGGCACATTAAGCCTTTCTGCCTTCTTAGGATCAAGATAGGGATCATTAGCAATAACTTTCATACCAAAGGCCTGAGCTCTTTGAGCAACTCTACTGCCAATTTTACCAAGCCCAATAATTCCCATGGTTTTGCCGTTAATCTCCACACCCATATATTTTTTTCTATCCCAGATTCCCTGATGTAAAGCATCATTGGCCTGGGGAATATTACGGGATAAAGCCAGTAATAATCCCATAGTTTGTTCTACTGCAGATACTGTATTCCCTGTGGGAGTATTAAAAACAAAAATACCTCTTTTGGTTGCTTCTTCCACATCAATATTATCATATCCGGTACCTGCCCTGCCAACAACTTTAAGCTTTTCAGCCTTATCCAGAGCCTCTTTATCCACAACTGTCATACTTCTAACAATTAAACCATCATATTCCCCAATAATATCAAGAAATTCTTTTCTGCTTAATCCTGTATCATAGGTAACATCTACTTTTTCTTTGAGTATATCAATACCACTTTGAGCAATAGTATCACTGACCAGTACTTTATACATTTCAAAAACTCCTTTTTGGATATTTAGTCTTCCTTTATTTTTGAAGGGCTAATTAATACTTTCCTTGGTTTAAAACCATCATATAATTGAGTTGGTCTGTAAATTCTGCTGGTTACTTCCATATGCTCTACATAATGAGAACACCATCCCATTATCCTTCCCAGAGCAAATATAGTGGTAAAATAACTTGGTTTAATTCCAAGAGCCTTCAGTACCAAACCTGACCAAAAATCTACATTGGGATATAGTTTTTTAGAACCAAGTCTATCTATTGCTACTTTTTCCAGTATTTTTGCCTTTTGATATAAATCCATAAGTTCGGAATCAATATCAAGAATTTTTTCTTGATTATCTTCTCCATAAATTTGTGGTAATATATTCTCCTTTATATAAATTGCCCGGGGATCATAAGTTTTATATACCCTGTGGCCAATTCCCATTATTTTTTCTTTGTTTTTTAACTTACGTTCCACATATTCTTCCACTTTATCTGGAGATTCTATTTTTTCCAGCATTAAAATAACTCGTTCATTGGCTCCCCCGTGTAATGGTCCTGATAGAGAGTTAATGGCTGAAGAAATGGAAGCATAGATACTTGCCTGAGAAGAACCAACAGCCCTGGCTGAAAAAGTACTATTATTCATAGTATGATCAGCATGCAAAATCAACATTTCTTCAAATATTTCAACACATTCTTCTTTTTCTGCCATTTCTGGATTAAAACAGTGTAAAGCATATTCTGCAAAAGAACCAAATTCTTTCCCTCTGGCAAAATCAGGATCTTTGCTTCTAAAAATACCCAGAAGAGACGGAAATTTAGCTATTAAATTTATACTCTTATGTAAATTTTGTTTATAGTTTTCTACCTCATGCGGATTATCATCTAAAGTTTGCAGTAATAAGACCCCAGCACTTAACATATTCATGGGGTGTAAATTATCATCCATTGTTACAATAGAACGGGCTACAGCTTTTCCAACATCCTTATTATTTATAAATTGTTCTCTTAGTTTTTTTTGCTCTTCTGGTAAAGGCAGATCCTCATTGAGCAATAAGAAACAAACATCTTCATAACTGCATTTTTCTGCAAGTTCCTGAACTCTATAACCACGATAAGTTAATTCACCCTTTTCTCCATCTACATAGCTAACCCTGGATTTAACAACAGGTATACCTGCCAGACCAGGAAAATAACCTTTTTCCAGCAGTGTCAAAATAATATCAGAATATTTATTTCTTATCTCTTCATCCTCAATATTAAATAAATGATCATATATTTCTTTTAGATTACTTTCTTTTTTCACCATATTATTTTCCTCCCTTTTCTATTTTCAAATTTTCCTTTATATCCTTTTAACTAT
>PWOK01000299.1 GCA_003557445.1 Halanaerobiaceae bacterium | reverse complement strand
TATAATTATCTTGGCACATATCCATTACCTCCTTGTTATTAGTAGTAAATAACATTATATATGAGGTATGGGTATGTGTCTAATTTATATCTCCTTTGTGCATTTAATTATACAATGCTCCAAAAAGTTAATTTATTAATATCTAAATATTCTCTTGTTTTTCCTGTATCAATTTGTAATATTGATTTTTTTTCTTCCTTTATTTCTTCACCTACAGCCTCAATTTTTATATAACAATTTTCTTTTTCATTAATTTTATTTACTGTTTTATTAACTGATATATTATCAAAATTCCTATTAAATAGTGAATATATCTCTGTAGTATCATTATTTTGTTCATGATTTAACAAATCAAAAGGCTTGGATAATGTATTTCTAATCAGTATTTTATGTAGCCCTAACAATGAGGTTAAATCTCCTTTTGGAGCATCAATTACTTCTGTATTAATTAGGTTTTTCTTCGAATCAAAATAGGCAATATAATTTTCTTCAATGTTTTCTAATTTCTCCTGATAATTCTTAATAAATAAGTCAAACCGACCTTTATTTCTTGTATAATTAATTTCTTCATATTTAATTTTATAATCAACAGACAAAACATCTGTTTCTTTGTAGAATTGTTCACCTTTTATTTTTAAAAAACCATTCATGTTTATTTTACCTTCTGTTTCAATATCATTGTTTTTTAGATTCAAATCTATATCTATATTAAAATCATAAGTAAAAAGTGGTGTTTTTATTAATGGTCTTAAATACATTACTTTTGAATTTTTTATTCTCCAGGGGCTATCACTATCAAGTTCTTTTGTTATTACTGTTAATGTGTGTTCTGTTTTTTGTTCCGGTAAAATAATTTTAAGTGGAATATGATTAAATGAATGTGGTTCTATTTCAACCAAAAACACTTTTCCTTTAACATCTCCAGATTCCGCTTTCACCTGTTGACCATTTAGTAAAGTAAACAATATAATATTTTTACTTTTTTCTTTATCTGAGTTAGATAATTCTACCCAAAAATTATATTTATCTCCAGGTTTAAAATAATCTATATTTCCTCCATAACCGTATCCTCCTTTACCTTTTGCAGCCCATCTAACTTTTTGATTACTCTCTGTTATTAAAATAGGTTTGATTACATTAGTTGTACTATCAGGATCAATTACTGTTTTTTTGTGATCTATTTTATTAATATTTTCTGGTAATGTATGTTCTGTTTCTTTAATATTAAAAACTTCACGAATCCTTGACTCAGTTTGCCCTCCTGGTATTAATATTCCTGGAAAAGTTTTTTTGAAATCAGTCATTGATAAAAATATTATATGGTCATGTTTTTTCATTTCAAAATTAATATTGGAAAAATCAAATCTTCCTGGTTCCAAAGAATAATTATGAACTAATTTATTTTTATTATTACTTTTGAAAGGAATTTGTTTATAATTTTTTAATAAAATATGTTGTCCTTTATGTGATAATTGATTATTATTAATTTGTATTAAATTTATATTTATATTTTTATATTCATTTTCGTTTATTTTAACTTCATTGGAAATTGGATTTCCCTTATGATCTGTTATTGCAAATTTATCTGAAGGTAGCTTAGGCCAATGTCTGTCAGGCTTTTCCCTGGGCAAATCTCTATCAATCACACAAAACATTCTGGCTTTTTTTTCTATAATATTTCCTGCTTTTGTTTCTATCTCAATATTAGCATATATATAGCCATGTCCCCATTCTTTGGGATTTACATAAAAAACATAGGGAAAATTGTCTAAATTGATTTTTTCTGTTTTTTTCTCTTTAGATAAAATTAATTTTGCAGTTTTAATATTCGATTTGTTTTGAACATCAATTTTTATTCGATTATCATAATTCGGATGATCAACTATTACTTTACTATATTCTAAATTAATAATGGGTAATACATCATTAGATTTTTTGTGTTCATTGCCATTTATAACACTATCATTATAATTATTAGAAAAAGTAGTCTCAGAAATGGATAATAGTAAACAAATAAAGAATATAAATAAAAATATTTTTTTATTTATTAAAGAAAGCATATTCTTATCTCCTTTCATTTACTTAATCAACATATCTTTTTTATCTTCAACAACAATAGAATTCAATAATTTATCATGCCATCCTTGATTGTTATTATCAATAAGAATCCAGATAAAACCAACAAGAAAAAACATATAAGAAATTAATTTTCCAAATATTTCTCTCATAAACATTTTAAAAAATCCAAAAGGTTTTTTATCCTCTTTACTGACTACCGTCAAATTTAACAAACACTTCCCAATTGTTTTTCCTTTTGTGAAATAATAAAATTGTGTCAAAAATAAAAGAAAAGTTATGTTTATTCCTATCATACGTGATATCAAATAGAAAAAAATTATAAATAAAAACAAATCTATAAAAAATGCCATTAATCTTTTACCTGGTACAGCAAGCATATTTAATCACCCTCGTATTATATATTTTCAGTCTCTTCCCTGGAATGAAAAGTTCAATACCAATATCAGGAAAGAGACCTAATTTTATTTGATATTCTAAATTCTTACAAATAATTATATGATTAATCTTTTATTGGATATTAATATTTAAAGCAGTTTCAATTACAGTTAAATCTATATATTTCCAATCAGTACATGTTTCAGATTCTTCCCAGGAAATAATAACCTCTCCATCATTTTTTACATAAGAATTACCAACTGCCCTTAATTCTGGTGGATTATGATCCGAAAATCCAAATGTAAATGATGATTTTAAACTTTCTTTCATGACAGCTGTTATGTAGTATAAACTAGAAATAGTTTCATAACTAGTAACAGTATAAATATATCTATGTTGTTTTATATCCTCTTCATCAAATGCTTCTGTGCCATCATAACCAGAAATATTTCTTATATACAATGTAGCTCTGGATCCAATTTCATCAACAAAAACATTTTCTCCATTTGAATTTTTGGTTGTTGTTGTAGAAATTGCTTTATGTTTAATTGGAATTGCTTGCCATTCTTTATTAACTAAACCTAAAGTAGCTTTTACTTTCGTTGTGTTTTCCCATTCAATTGTTGAACTTGCAGTTGCAACACTATAATCGGGATTAGTTATTTCCCCTAAAACATAATGATCATAATCATCAGGAGCTGGATTAGTATAAACCCATGTCATAGTATCATCTACTTCTTCTGTTTTATTTCCTGCATAATCAAATGCTTTTATTATTATAGTAGTAAATCCTTTTGATGAAGGAGTAATTTCCATTGAAAATTGATTTGAATCAGGATTTTCAATGACACTCTCTAACGAATCATTATTATAAAATTCAACTTTTTCTAGAGGTGAAATTGAATTAATTGTTACTTCTATAACATGATCATCTACTACTTGAATTTTATCCCCACTAAAAGAAACACTTGGAGGCTCCCTATCCAGCACTATAGTATCATCATAAACACCTGAAGTCTCACCATAATCATTCCTGAATTGAACCTCAACAGTATGTTCTTCATCTTCATCAGGTAATTCCCAATTTGGTTTAGAAGAAGAATAGTTCTCCCAGGAAGACCAGCTATCACCTTCATTCCTGATCCTCATTTCATCTGCATTACTGGCTGGTAAATCTAAAGTAACATTCCTGGAATTAGTATATTGATCACCATCATTTATTTTTATATCTCCTGAAGGAGGAGGAACTATAGTAAAAGAAGTCTCCTTTTCATCCTCAAGACTTCCATAAATAGCATGTGTTGCCGTAAGTTTAACATCAT
>PWOK01000022.1 GCA_003557445.1 Halanaerobiaceae bacterium | reverse complement strand
TATAATATTGTTTTATTATTTGTTTTGTTATTTTAATAATATTTTCAGAAAAATCATCCTCCCCTGAAATAAAAGGTTTTAATATATATTTATTATTTAACAGGGGATTTAAATATTTTAACTGACAGTTATCCTCTATCCTGCTATTTAACAGTTCCAGCTCAAAAACAATTGCATACCATTCACAACTATTATTCTTTCTGGCTGTACCGGAATGAATTACACCTTTATTGGCAATAAGCAGCTGGTCTGACTTTAATTCAAACCTGGATGAATCAAGTTTGAAAGAAGCCCTGCCTTTTGTTAATAGGATTAATTCCACCTCATTATGCCAGTGAGGGGCAATTATTTCTCCAGATTCTTCATTTAGATTTCCACCATTTTTATATATCTGCAGGGGAAACATAGGCCCCCGGGAGCGTTTTTCCTCCAGTTCCCTTTTTTTTCTGTTTTTATTCACAGCTACAACCTCCAGATATACAGTTAATTAATTATCTACTATGATTATAACAAAGATTATTTAAAAATGAAACTTTCTTTGTTTTCATCAAAATCTACTGTAATTTTGCTCTCCTCTTTTATTTCCTGTTCCAGCATCTCAAAAGCTAATTTATCCTTTATATATTTCTGTATTACTCTATTTAAAGGACGTGCTCCAAATGACGGATCATAACCAAACTCCATTAATTTGTTTTTAGCCCTATCAGTAAAGTCTATTTCAATTTTTCTTTTGGCCAGTTTTTGTTTTAAATCCTTTAATTTTATTTCCACAATTTTTAATATATCTTCTTTAGATAGTGAATGGAATATAATTTTTTCATCAATCCTGTTAATAAATTCAGGGCGGAAATTATTTTTCAATGCCTCAGATACTCTTTTCCGTATTTCTGTTTCATCCTGTAAATCCTGTATATATTCTGAACCAATATTAGAGGTCATAATAATTATTGTATTTCGAAAGTCAACTTCCTTCCCCTGGCTATCGGTCAATATGCCATCATCAAGAATCTGTAACAATATATTAAATACATCTGGATGAGCCTTTTCTATTTCATCAAGAAGTATTACAGAATAAGGTTGTCTTCTAATTTTTTCAGTAAGCTGACCTCCCTCTTCAAAACCAACATATCCAGGAGGAGAACCTATTAATTTTGCAACTGCATGTCTTTCCATATACTCTGACATATCAATTCTTACAAGACTTTTCTCATCATCAAACAGATAAGCTGCTAGAGTTTTTGCAAGCTCTGTTTTACCAACACCTGTTGGTCCCATGAAGATAAAAGAACCCAGAGGTTTGTTCTCATCCTGAAGCCCTGTTCGGGAACGTCTAATAGCATTACTTACAGCTTCTATAGCCTCTTTTTGACCAACAACCCTTCGTGATAGTTGATCTTCAAAATTAACCAGTTTATCCTTTTCATCTTCCATCAACTTCTGCAGTGGAATATCAGTCCAGGATGAAACAATTTCTGCAATATCTTCTTCTGTTACTTCTTCTCTCATTATATTCTGGTCTTTTCCCATAGAATTGATTTTGTTTACCGTTTCTTCTAATTCCTGTTTTAATTCATTTAATTTACCATATTTTAAACGGGCAGCTTTTTCATATTCTGCTTCTCTTTCTGCATTTTCAATTTCTACTTTAAGTTGATCTATGTTTTCCTTCAATTGCTGTCTCTTTTGAATTAAATTCTTTTCATTATCCCATCTGGCCATCAGGGGATCTCTTTTTTCTTTCAATTCAGAGATTCTTTTCTTTATTTCTTCAAACCTGTCTTTAGACTCCTGATCTTCTTCTTTTTTTAAATTTTCTTTTTCGATTTCCAGTCTCCTAATTTTACGGTTTAATTCATCTATTTCTATAGGCATGGAATCCATATCAATTCTTAACTTAGAAGCAGCTTCATCAATTAGATCAATGGCTTTATCAGGTTGAAAACGTTCTGTTAAATAACGTTCAGCCAGCCTGGCTGCTGCCACCAGTGCCTTATCCTGTATGTGTACACCATGATGGATCTCATATTTTTCTTTTAATCCTCTTAATATTGATATGGTATCTTCCACTGAAGGTTCATTTATCTTAATAGGCTGAAAACGCCTTTCCAGGGCTGCATCTTTTTCAATATGTTTCTTATATTCGTTTAATGTAGTTGCACCAACACAATGTAGTTCTCCCCGGGCCAGAGCCGGTTTGAGTAAATTGGCAGCATCCATAGATCCCTGAGTGGCTCCTGCACCTACAAGTGTATGCATTTCATCAATAAAAAGAATTATCTGTCCTTCTGCCTTCTTAATCTCTTTAAGTACTGCTTTTAATCTGTCTTCAAACTCACCTCGATATTTTGTTCCTGCTATCAGTGAACCCATATCAAGGGAAATAACTTTTTTGTTTTTCAAAGTCTCCGGTATATCGCCCTTAACAATTCTCTGAGCAAGACCTTCTACTACAGCTGTTTTTCCAACCCCCGGTTCTCCAATTAAAACAGGGTTGTTTTTTCTCCTCCGGGAAAGCACCTGCATAATTCTTCTAATTCGGTCTTCCCTTCCAATTACCGGATCCAGTTTCCCCTTTCTGGCCAGCATTGTAATATCAATTGTATATTTTTCCAGTACCTGATATTGATCTTCGGCATTTTCTGCATTTGCCCGGTTACCTCCCCTGACATCTTTTATAACCTGAATAACTTTATCCAGATCAATATTTTTTTCTTTTAAATATTTAGCGGTTTTACTTTTGCCATCTGCAAGTAATCCTAAAAGAAAGTGTTCACTGGAAATATAATCATCACCAAGTTTATCTGCCTGTTTCCTTGCCTGGCGAATTACTTTACTTAAATCCTGAGACATATATAATTGTCCCTCAGCTGAATATACTTTGGGTAATTCTGAAACAATTTTATTTAATTTTTCCTTAAATACCTTTATATTTATCCCCAGTTTTTCCATTATAGGCTGTACAATACCCTGATCCTGTTCAACAAAAGCCAGAAACAGATGAGCAGGGTAAATTTCCTGGTTTTCTGCTTCTTCAGCCAGATGCTGAGCTTCTGCCAGGCTTTCCTGTACTCTTCTGGTAAAATCGTCCATCTTCATTTTTTATCCCTCCAGAATTAGTATTTGTGATAATATTATAATATAAAAGTCAAAGATAGTCAAAGTAAATTTTAATAAATCCTGAATTTAATCCTTTTTTCCCTTGACATTAATCCCTATTTTGATATGCTAATTGTTAAGAAAAAATATAAAAAAATAAAGGAGGAGTTTTTTATTTTATTATAAAATCTTAATATAATATATTATTAGTAAACTTTTTACTTAGAAAAAATATATAATAGATTGAAAGGGGATATTATTATATGAAGGTTTCATCAATTGATGATGAAATGGCCAAAAAAAGGCTTCAGGAAATACCGGATCAGGTTTACAAAATGGCTGATAAAAAATTTGATAAAGATGAAGAAGCTCTTATACCTGTATTAAGTGACCTGGATCTTGGAGGAAATTTCCAGGAAAACTGGTTACTGGTAACCAACAAAAGAATGGCTGTTTTCTCAGTAATCAAGGAAAAAGATACCACCAGAGTTGAATATTATGACCAGCCTTTATCTGAAGTAAAAGATATTAAAATCAAAAGATTTGTTGGTAATGCCTATTTACAGGTGATAACTGATGAAAAAACAAGAAATTTCTTAAGATTCTCTCTGTCTTACACTCAGAGATTTGAATGGGTTTCTCAGAGAATAAAGAATTTTATTAATGAAGAAGAATCTGAAGAACTTACAAAT
>PWOK01000181.1 GCA_003557445.1 Halanaerobiaceae bacterium | reverse complement strand
CTTTCTTTCAGCCTTCTTATAACCTCCCTCTTCCAGATAATTAATATCATATATCTGTTTTATTATATTCAGAGCAATTTTTCTCTGATAGGGATTTAAAAAATCAGTAAACTGTTCCTGTTTTCTTTTGAGAACCATCTCAATCTGATCAAGAATATATCCACCTAAAATATTATCTTCCTCTCCATGTAAATGAGAAAGATATTTTTCCTTATTCAACATATATTATAACATCTCCCTTAAATAAGATGTTTGTAAATTTATTGTAATATATATATTAAAATATTGCGGATTAACATCAGGGCAATTATTGCTATAAAAGGTGAAAAATCTATATTCATACTTCTTCCTGTAGGCAGGTTTTTGCGAATCGGTCCCAGGATTGGTTCAGTAACATTATAAATAAAGGTTAATAACTTTCACCTGGGGTCATTAACTCCGGGACGTATCCAGGAAATTATCACTCTCGCCAGTATCAAAAAAAATAATATATTGTACAAAATATCAATTGTTGAAATCATTAATTCATTCATATCAAATTCCCTCCACATATAGTAATTATTAATTTTCTTTTTCTGGAAGATTTTCATCAATGGTTTTTTGTATCTTCTGGCCATCAACAGTTACATTACTGGGTGTAAAGAGAAAAACATCTTTACCTATTTTTTGTACATTACCATTTAAACCATAAACTGCACCACTGATAAAATCTATTATTTTTTTGGCCTGTTCTCTTTCAACCCTTTCCAGGTTTAAAATAACAGGGTTTCTATCTTTAATATCATCTACTATAGATTTTACTTCATTATATGACTCAGGGCTCTGAAATATTAACCTGTACTCCTGAGTACGGTTAAGGCTGACAATCTTGGATTTACTTTTTTTATTTTTATGATTCTTTTTAATACCATCATTTTCGGCTTGCTCAATTTGATCTTTAAACCCAAAATAATCCATAATTTTATTCCAGTAATTTTTTATTTTCATATAAAGTCCTCCTTGATCTAAGCCAATTTATCTGCGGGAACCAAATAAACCTCTACCCACTCTAACAATTGTTGCCCCTTCTTCAATAGCAATCTGGTAATCATTGGTCATACCCATTGACAGTTCAGATAATTGATACCCCTGTTCATTGGCTTCCTGGAAAATTTCAGCCAGTTTTTTAAAATAAGGCCTGCTTTCTTCAGGGTCTTCAACATAGGGAGCCAGAGTCATTAAACCTTTTTGATTTAACCAGGATAGTTGATCAATTTTTTTTATAGATTTCATTGTTTTTTCAGGTTTGAAACCAAATTTAGACTGATCACCGGAAACATTTACTTCAATTAATATCGATATTTCTCTATTATTTTTACTGGCCCTTTTATTGATTTCCCTGGCCAATCTCAAACTATCAACTGATTGGATCATAATACAATTATTCATCCTTAAAAGATATTTTACCTTATTTCTCTGCAAATGTCCAACAAAATGCCAGTTAATATTTTTGTTTTTTAATTTTTCATTTTTTTCTCTTAATTCCTGAACCCTGTTTTCACCAAATGTTTCAATACCCTGTTCATAAAAATAATTAATTTTCTCAGGAGATTGATTTTTGCTTATGGGTAATAACTTGATATTCCGGGGATCCCTGTTAACCTTATTTGCAGAAACAGTAATTTTTTCTTTAACTTTTTGTAATCTATTTTTTAATTCTTCCACATTAACCCTCCTGTCCAAAATTAACACTCTCAGGATTTGCAATTACCCTTTCACCAACATTTAGATTGGTAACAATCACATAATCAGCTGTAGAATTACTAATATTAATCCTTTTAAATTGATATCTTCCAGAATCATCAATAACCAGTACTCCTCTACCTGCTGGTTGATTAAAAACAGCTGACCGGGGAATAACAATACCCCGATAAATATTTTTTATAAATTTTATATCAACCTGGCGTTTATCCAGCCATTGGTCAATAAATCTATTTAAACTGACTGTCATCAGTGCCAGATCTCCCTCAGATGTAATATTGATAACCCTACCTCTTATATGTCCTGTATTTATACTATCATCTTCTACAAAAATTATTTCATTTAATCTGTAACGGTCGGCCTCTTCTTTATTAACTAAAAACATTAAATAAAGATAATTATTATTAATAATCTTATATAATGGATCTCCAGTATTCACATATTGGGAAGAAGAAATTCTCTTGATATTATAGTTAATATTTTTAAAATCTTCAGGTCTATAATTATTAATTTCTGAGGGATGTAAATTGTTTTCCAGTCCATCAATCGTATAACTTATTAATCCTGGATGATGATTAAAAACCAGACTTCCGTTTATTTCCAGAACCTTTTCTCCACTGGACAGTCTTTTACCTTCATTTTGAAATAAATTTATTATTCCTGAATCACCGGCAATATATTTAGTTTCATCACGAATAATAATAGCTTCTGTATTAAATCCATCAATAATTTCACCATATCTGGCTTCTATTATTTCAGGTCTATTATAAAAAAAGAGTATATATAGCAAAAATATAAATAATAAAATTAAAAATAATAACAGTATTTTTTTTAATCTTTTTTTTAATCTTAATTTACCTATATATTTTTTTTTGTCATTGTAATAAACAACATTATCCTTCATCTAAAAAGTTCACCCTTTATTAGTTATTCAACAAAAAAATAATAACTCCTTTAAATTTGAATAATACTGACCATTCTTCCTGTTACTCCATTATCTCTTCGATAGGAATAAAAATATTCCTGATTATCATATGTACAGTAATTACTGCAAATTATATTATTTTCGGGAACTTCAGCCTTAATTAATGATAATTTGTTACATAAAGAAAGGTCAATACTGTATTTAAACCTGTTTTTTTTATTAATAAATTTTTCATGGTCAGTAAAAACACTTTTAAATTTTAAAAATACATCTTCATCCACTTCAAAATATTTTTGGGAAATAGCAGGTCCAATTGCCACCAGAAGATGTTCCGGGCTGGTATTAAATTCTTTTTTCATCTTCTGAACACATCTAGGACCAATTTTTTGAACTGTTCCTTTCCAGCCTGCATGGGCCAGTCCAATTACTTTGTTTTCTGTATCCAGAAAAAAGAGTGGTACACAGTCTGCATAAAAAGAAACCAGAGGAAGATCAGGTATATCAGTAATTAATCCATCTACATTATTGATAACTGAACTATAATCCAGAGCCCCTTTACCGGTATCTTCTTTTTTGACAATATGAATCTTATTACTATGAACCTGTTCAGCAGAAGTCATTTTTTTATAATCAATATTTAAGGTTTCAGCCAATATTTTACGGTTTTTTAAAATATTATCATTACTATCATCAGTATGAAATCCCAGGTTTAAACTATTATAAGGGCCAGAACTAATTCCCCCTTTACGTGAGGTAAAGATAGCTGTTATCTTATGTTCTGTAAAATCGGTTATCTTTAAGTATTCTATTTCAGATAATTTTTCCCATTTAAACAAGGCAAAACCCCCATTTGTTTTATATATTTAGATTAATTATATCATAAATTACACATAAATTAAACTTCTTTCAAATCTACCAGAACAACATCTTCACCAATTATCTTAATATCATTCCATTCTATAACTGTATCTTTTTTTCGGGAAAATAATCTAATTAAAAAATTATCATAAGAAGGTAAAATTACTGCTTTGATTTTACCGGCCTTAATATCAATATCTACATCATCTATATAGCCCAGTTTTTTCCCTCTATTAATATCAACTACATCCTTTAACCTTAATTCTGATTTTTTCAAAGTTACCCCTCCCGGATATAGTTTTTAGCAATCCTTTATCTTTTATAACATATGTAAGTAAGCCGGTATTTGTGAAAACCGGTTTTATTATCAACCGGTCCAGCTAAATAACCATTCTTTAAAACCCAGTTCAGCCAATTTTTCTTGATTAAGTAATTCTGCCATTTTTAATTTAAACTTTAAATCTTCTTTTTCTATATCTTCTTCTTTATTTTCTTCTTCATCTATACAGAGAGGTGGAAAAAGAACACACCACCAGTTTGATCCCTGAGCATTACCCAGGATAATTTTTAGAGCTTTATATTCTCCTGAAGGTAATATTATATTCCCATAATTTCTTTCAGGAAAATTATAAATTCCTGTTTTGATTTCTGAATGATAGTTTAATTTATTTTCTTTAAGGAAATCATCAACAATTATTTTTAATTTTTCAATATCCTTTTCAGTAATTTGTTCATTTTCAAAAATAATATTTTTTTCGGTAATTTTATTCCTCAAAATTCTTTTAACATACTGGTCTTCTGGTGAATTACTGTTTGCCACCACATGAAATCTTGTCAGATTTTGATTATTATAGGCATTAATTACTTGATCTTTTTCAACAAAGGTACTGTTGCTACTAATACTTAAATAGACAATAATCACAATAATAAGTACCAAAAATACTTTTAGGTTTTTCATTTCTTTTTCTCCTCCTCTACATATCTTCTTAATCTCTTTAAAGCAGCTTTTTCCAGGCGAGAAACCTGGGCCTGAGATATACCAATTTTATCTGCCACCTCCATTTGAGTTTTACCTTCATAAAATCGATAGACCAGAATATATTTTTCTCTTTCATCAAGTCTTCTTAAAGCTTCTCTTACAGCTATTCCTTCCAGCCAGGTTTCATTTTCACTATTTTCATCACTAATCTGATCCATAACAAAAATTGGATCTCCACCATCATTATAAATTGGTTCAAATAATGAAATTGGATCCTGAATGGCATCAAGTGCTTTAATTATATCTTCCCGGGGAATTCCCAGTTCTTCAGAAATTTCATTTAAAGATGGCTGAATTGAATTCTTGTTTTTTAAGTTTTCTTTCATCTGTAAGGCCTTATAGGCGGTATCCCTTAAAGAACGGCTGACTCTTATGGGATTATTATCACGTAAATATCTCCTGATTTCACCAATTATAATGGGAACTGCATATGTTGAAAACTTTACATTCTGGCTCAAATCAAAATTATCAATTGACTTCATAAGACCTATACAGCCCACCTGAAATAAATCATCTACATTTTCCCCTCTATTATTAAATCTCTGCAGTACACTCAGGACAAGTTTTAAATTGCCACCTACAATTTTATTTCTGGCTTCCTTATCACCATTTTGCATTTTTTTAAATAATTTTCTCATTTTTTTATTGGATAAAACAGGTAATTTTGCAGTATTCACTCCACTAATTTCTACTTTATTCCCCATATAAACCCTCCAGCTCTAATTGTGGATTTATTTTCATTATCATTATTACCCCAAAAAATTGTGTTTATACATGAAAATATATACAAAAAAAAAGACAGGTGAGTATTTTAAAGACTCACCTGCCAGTTATTTATATTATTTATGATTTAAAATTAAACCATTTTGGCTACTTCACTCTGTAATTTACCAATTATACGTTTTTCCAGTCTGGAAATATATGACTGGGAAATTCCCAGAATATCTGCAACATCTTTCTGTGTTTTAGTTTCACCTGAATTTCTCAAGTCATACCTTAAAATTAATATTTTTTTCTCCCTATCAGTTAATGATTCCATGGCAATTTTTAATAATTTTCTATCAATATCTTTTTCTATATCTTTATAAATAATATCTTCATCTGTTCCCATTACATCAGCCAGTTTTAGTTCATTACCATCCCAGTCTATATTTAAAGGGTCATCAAAAGAAATTTCTGATCTTTTTTTATTGTTTTTTCTTAAATACATTAATATTTCATTTTCTATACATCTTGAAGCATATGTAGCCAGTTTAATGTTCTTATTGACATCAAAAGTATGTACTGCTTTTATCAAACCAATCGTGCCAATAGAAACCAGATCCTCAACATCAATTCCCGTATTGGTAAATTTTCTGGCAATATAAACTACCAGTCGTAAGTTATGTTCAATCAACATTTTTTTTGCTCCATCTTCACCATTATCCAGTCTTGTTAATAAGATACTTTCTTCATTATCTTCAAGAGGAGGAGGTAATGTTTCACTGCTTCCCAGATAATAAACTGGTGATTTATCAAAACCAAATTTCCTTAAAATCCTTATCCAGAGAAGATAAAAATAAATTTTTAAATAATAAAATAGTTTTCTTAACATAATTGACCCCCTATTTTTAATAATATTTACTATATTTTTATTAAATCAGGATTAATTAAAGCCTGATAATCCTGATTATAATCAAGTTTTTTCTCTGTTAAACCAATAATTACTTTTGTTGTTTTATATTCCTGATTATTATATTTTATTTTTACCTGATCAGGTCTTAATCCCAGTAACATTCCATGTTTTGCACCCAGATCATTAAAGGGTAATACCCTGAATCTTGCAGCCAGATCATGATTTTCAATTTTAGTAACTAAATCCATAATGTTTTCACAGGAAGATGGTAAAGATAAAATTGTTTTTGCTTCCACAATTATTACCGGAACACCTGTTAAAGGGTCTGTTAATTTATTTCCTGTATCCAGTAATCCTGTAATCTTTATTTTTTTATCATTAATTAATATAGTTAAAGGAATATGAAAATTATCCGGAGAAATATGTTTTTTTAAAAAAACCCATCCCAGTTTTGCTATAATTATGATAATCACAAGACCCAGAAGAACACCATAACTTAAAACATTCTGTAAAATTTCAATTCCATAAATATTATATATAGAATATATTGTTCCTATTACCAGAAAACTTACAAGATATAAATATATTAGTGCTTTAATGATTTTTGTCCTGGATATTTTCCCGAATGTTATAAATATCATAAGTAATCCTGTAATTATGTTTAAGGATAAATGAATAAATATATTTAATAAACCGGTAAAACCAATCATACTGATATATAAAAATAAAAAACTATATATAGTACCGGTTAAAGCAGCTATCAGTAATCTCCACCATTTTGTTTTGTAATCAAGAATAGAGCTGACAGCCCATATTATTGCATAGGTCATCAATGTATTATTTAAAAAAAGCACATCAGCATATATAATCATTTTTATCAGCCACCAATATTCCTATTAATATTTTATGTTACCTCTTGAAAATTATTACAGTATATTTTCTGTTATTTTGTCAAATACTCCAAAAAGCAAAAATTCCCGATGTATAAAATACACATCGAGAAATTTCATTTACTATATTTGTTTTTATTAATTTAAAACTAGTTTTCCTGTCTCCTTAAAAAAGCTGGTATATCAAGGTCTTCACCGGAAAAATCATCTACATCAAAATCATCTTTAAGATCTTTTTGTTGTTTTTGTACCTTTGGTGTTTTTTGATCAGCACTAAATCCGGTTGCTATAACAGTAACTTTGACCCGATTATCATAATTTTCATCAATAACTGCACCCAGAATAATATTGGCATCAGGATCAGATACTTCCTGAACCACCCTTGCTGCCTCATTGGCTTCATGAATACCAAGATCAGAACCACCGGTAATATTAATCAAAACACCTTTGGCTCCGTCAATAGAGGCCTCCAGTAAAGGAGAAGCAATAGCATCTTTGGCAGCTTCAGTTGCCCTGTTTTCATCTGTGGCAAAACCAATCCCCATTAAAGCTGAACCGGCATCAGTCATAATTGTCTTAACATCGGCAAAATCAAGGTTAATTATTCCCGTAATGGTTATTAAATCAGAGATTCCCTGAACACCCTGTCTTAAAACATCATCAGCTATTTTAAAGGCATCAATTAAACTGGTCTGTTTTTCTGCGACTTCAAGTAACCTGTCATTGGGAATAATAATCAGGGTATCAACCTTTGTTTTTAATTCTTCAACCCCCTGTACAGCCTTTTCCATTCTTTTTCTACCTTCTACAGTAAAGGGTTTGGTAACAACACCTACAGTTAAAGCACCAATTTCTTTAGAAATTTCAGCAATTACAGGTGCAGCTCCTGTTCCGGTACCTCCACCCATACCGGCAGTAATAAATATCATATCAGCACCTTTTAATACTTCAGCAATTTCTTCAGCATTTTCCTCAGCAGCTTTTCTGCCTATTTTGGGATCTGAACCAGCACCAAGCCCTTTGGTTAGTTTTTCTCCAATTCGCACAGTAATACCAGCATTTGAAGCCAGCAGGGCCTGAGCATCTGTGTTAATTGCAATAAATTCAACTCCATCAAGCCCTTCTTCTACCATTCTATTAAGGGCATTATTACCTCCACCACCTACTCCAACAACCTTAATATTGGCAAATTGTTCAATTTCTGTTCCTATATCAAACATATATAATTCCTCCTCATTAAATTTCCATAACTTATTTTATATTAGAAAAAATCATTAAACCAATTTTTTATTCTATGGAAAAAATCTTTAACCAGTTCTTTACTTTTCTGGTTTGTTGATTTTTTAATACCTGAAGAATATGTAACTCCATATTCTATTAAACCAACAGCTGTTGAAAAAACAGCCTTGGGCACCTGTTCACCTTTTTGAACATAAACCGGGTTATCAATTAAACCCGATAGTCCATTAACATATTGTGATTCAGGCTCACCCAGTCTAACAGGTAATTCAATAATCTCAGATGCCAGTATTTCTGAATCTTCAAGCAGAGAGGCACCTCCGGTTAATACCACACCAGCAGGTATCATTTCTCTGGAACCGGCTTCCTCAAGATCTTTTTTGATCATTTTAAACATTTCTGTAACTCTTGGTTCAATGACTTCACATAAACTTTTTCTGGAGATTTCATTATGAACCTTTCCACTGGCCGATAAGACCTGAACATATTCATCTTCATCTATATTACTGGCAATAGAACACCCCTCTTTGATTTTAATTTTCTCTGCTTCAGAAACAGGTGTTCTAAGTCCTACAGCAATATCATTACTAACATGATTTCCTCCCAATGGTAAAACAGAGGTATAGGAAATACTTCCTTCATGAAAAACAACAATATCAGTGGTGCCCCCACCTATATCTACCAGGGCAACCCCCAGTTCTATTTCATCTTCAGTTAAGACAGCCCTGCTTGAAGCCAGTGGTTCTAAAACAATATCTTCAACTTCAAGACCGGCTCTTAAAACACTTTTAACAAGATTTTGAATGGAGGTAGTTGAACCGGTAACAATATGAGTTTCCACTTCAAGCCTGATACCAGACATACCCAGAGGATCTTTAATACCTTCACATCCATCAACAATAAATTCACGGGCCAGCACATGTAAAACTTCCTCTTCAGCAGAAAGAGGTATTATCTGAGCCGCTTCCATAACACGTTGTATATCACTGGATTTAATCTCTTTTTCTTCACCGGTTACAGCAACAACACCATGACTGTTAATTGATGAAATATGTGAGCCAGCAATTCCCACAAAGGCAGAATTCATTTTTACTCCAGCCATTCTTTCAGCCTTTTCCACAGCTTCTCTTATAGCATTACTGGTTTTATCAATATCCACAACTATTCCTTTTCTTAAACCACTGGAAGAAGCAAGTCCAATACCAATTATTTCAATATCTTTATTGGCAGTTACTTCCGATATCATGGCACAAATTTTCGTGGTGCCTATATCTAAACCAGCTACAACTTTTCTATTAGTCATTATTATTAAACCCTCCTCTCTCAACTGAAAAACAGATTCTTAAGATATTTTTTGTTTAATTACAGGTTTATTTGTGATACTTAAATCAATATATTTAACATCCAGATTATATAATTCAATCATTTCAACAGCACCTTCCAGAATTTTAAATTTTTTTTGAATATCATTTATATTTCCCATATAAGTATCTATCTCTGATAAAATTATTAGCTCTATATTTTCTGGATTATAAGATATTTGATCAATATATTTTAAAGTATCTGGATGGATATTATTAAGAGCCTGTACTATTTTATTTATTTCTAAAGAAAAATTAATTTTTGATCCGGAAAAAGAATATCCTGTGTTTTTAAGTAAAGGAACCTCCTGATATAAGCTGTTTTCTTCAATTATAAAGCCCTGATTACAAAATAAAATATAACTATTATTATTATTTATTCTGGCTACAGGTTTTCTTTCTTCTATTTCCACGGTAAGAATATCAGGATAACTTCTATATACATTTACATTTTTTATAATATTATTATTATCTATTTTTTTTTCAATCTGTCCGGTCCTTACCCTGAAAATATTTTCACTTAAATAGGGATTTATAATATCTATAATAATTTCTTTCTCTAAAAAATTAACACCTTTAATTTCATAATTTCTAATATTAAATAAAGGAGAAGTCAAAAATGAAACCAGACCAAGAATAGTAATAAATACTACAGTTATTATTATAATCCTTTTTGACTTCATTATCAACTCCCCCAGCTATAATTCTGTTATTAAATTTTCACCTATTTTATAAACATCACCAGCACCCATTGTCAACACAAAATCTTTTGGTTGAATTGTGTTTTTCAAAAATTCCAGTATATCCTTAAAATCAGCCATATAATTAACTTCAGTATTACTATTACGGACTGTCATTTCTGCCAGTTTTTTGGCAGTAACACCCGGTATTGCCTGTTCACCTGCACCATAAATATCTGTGATGATCAATTGATCTGCCAGGTCAAATGCCCTGCTAAACTCATCCATTAAATGTTTGGTTCTTGTATAACGATGGGGTTGAAATACAACTATATTTCTCTGATACCCGGTATTAGCAGCTGTTTTTAAAACAGCCTTTATTTCTGTGGGATGATGGGCATAATCATCAACAACCAGTATATCACCAATTAAACCTTTTTTTTCAAAACGCCTTTTAAGCCCTGTAAAACTCTCCAGTTTGTTTTTTATATCTGTAAAACCCAGACCGATAAATAGACCTGTAGCAACAGCAGCCAGGGAATTAAGTATATTGTGTTTACCAGGAATCTGTAAATGAATTTCTCCAATTTCATGACCATTAAATTCAATCTGATAAAAACTACCAAAGGGTAATAATTTTATATCTCTGGCTTTAATTTTCCCCCTGTTAATTCCATAGCTTAATATATTATATCTATCCTCTTCTAAAAATTTTAATAAATTATTATCTTCAGCACAAAGAATTGCTTTTCCCTGTTCCGGGACTTTCTTTATGAACTTTTTGAAGGTATCAATTAGTTTTTTTTCAGTATCATAATAATCATGATGATCAACCTCCAGATTGGTAACAATAACAATCTCAGGTTGGTAATATAGTAAAGAACCATCACTTTCATCTGCTTCAGTAATTAAATATTCACCCTGTCCATTATATGAATTACCTCCAATACTCTCAAGTTCTCCACCAAGAAGTATTGATGGTTCAACACCCAGTTCTTTAAGTATATGTGAAATCATGGCAGTTGTGGTTGTTTTTCCATGAGTTCCAGATACAGCAATACCTTTTTGTTTTTCCATTAATTTTGCTATCATCTGAGCCCTTTTTAAGACCTTAATCCCCTGTTTACGGGCAAATTTTAATTCTACATTATCATCAGGAATAGCGTTGGAAATAACCACAAGGTCAACATCGACTAAATTATTAGCAGCATGTCCAATATATATATCTGCTCCCATATTTCTTAAATCATGGAGCAGGTTATTATCTTTAAGGTCAGAACCACTAATCTGATAACCTCTCTCCAGTAATATCCGGGCTATACCACTCATGGATATTCCACCAATACCAATAAAATGTATTTTTTTACTTTTTATATCTTTCATCTCCTTCACCTCTTTATTATAACACATATTCATATGTTTTTTCCAGCTATTTATACGAAAATCGAGATTTTTCCTTTTTTTTTGATATTTTTTTGCAATTAAATCATTTTCTTTATTATTTCTGTGATATTGGTAAGTGCCTGTGGTTTTCCCATTTTTTTGCTATTTTCACTCATAACTTTTAATTTTTTTTGGTCATTTAATAAATCTATTATCTTTTTTGTTAGTAATTTTCCGGTTAAATCTTTATCAGTTATTACCTCTGCTGCTTCATTTTTTTCAAGATTACGGGCATTATATTCCTGATGATTTTCTGCTGAATGGGGATAAGGAATAAGTATAGCAGGAATACCTTTAGCTGTTATTTCCGCCAGACCGGTGGCACCTGCCCTGTAAACCACAAGATCAGCTACAGCATAGGCCCATTCCATATTGTGTAAATAGGGTTTGATAATTATATTTTTATGATCTTTTATTTCCGTTAAATTTTCAATTACCTGCTGGTAATTTTTTTCTCCTGTTAAATATATAATCTGAATATTTTTATTATCTTTTACTTTTTCACAGACTACTTCCATGGCCTGATTTATACTTTTTGCACCCTGACTTCCTCCAAAAACTAGTATAGTTTTCCTATCAGGAGAAATATTTAAATTTTTAGCTCCTTCTTTCCTCTTCATATTTAATATTTCTTCCCGGATAGGATTACCGGTAATAACACATTTTTTTTGGGCTCTATCATTTAAATGTTTTTTAGTTTCTTTAAAATTAAGCGCTATTTTATCTACAGTATAAGAGAGAATTTTTGTTGTTATACCCGGATATACATTTTGTTCATGTATTAAAGTATTAAAACCCGATAAACCGGCTGCAAAAACCACAGGACCGGCCACAAATCCTCCTGTTCCAATTACAATATCAGGTTTAAATTCCCTGATTATTTTCCTGGACTGGAAAAAACCCTTAGTTGCCATAAATAATGATCTAATAATCAAAGGGGATATTTTCCTGGGTATGGGTTCAACATCTATTGTTTTCAGGGGTAACCCCTTTTCAGGCACAATTTTGGTTTCCATTCCTTTTTTTGAACCAACATATAATATGTCAAAGCCATCATCTTTTAATTTAAAAGCAATAGATAAAGCCGGATAAATATGACCTCCTGTTCCTCCTCCAGTAATTATAGCCTTCATATTTCACCTCATTTAACACAGTTTTTGGATATATTTAATAAAATACCAATAGCAGATAACATAATCACAAGTGAAGTTCCTCCATAACTGATAAATGGTAAAGTAATACCGGTTACAGGCATTGAAGAAGTAACAACACCAATATTTATAATGGCCTGAACTATAATCATTCCTGTAATTCCAATAGCCAGATAAGAACCAAATAAATCAGGACAGGATAAAGATATTTTCAAACCCCTCCAGAGCAGGATAAAATATAATATTAAAATAAATAAGGCACCTATAAAACCAAATTCTTCACCCAGAATTGCAAATATAAAGTCAGTTCCCGGTTCAGGTAAATATAAAAATTTTTGTTTACTATTACCTACTCCAACTCCAAATAAGCCCCCTGTACCCAGAGCAATTAAAGATTGAATAATATGATATCCTGTATCCAGAGGATCAGCCCAGGGATTAATAAAAGCAAATAACCTCTCTCTTCTATAATCCTCACTTAATATAAAATAAATAAAGAGGGGCATACTGGTTGCCATCAACATCAATAAATGACTGATTTTGATTCCGGCAGCAAATAACATTATAAAAAAGGTACCGGCAATTGTAATACCTGTTCCCAGGTCTGGTTCCATTAAAATAAGAAAAAATATAATTCCAAAGATAGACAGAGGGGGTAATACCCCTTTGAAAAAAGAGGGTATTCTCTCATTTTTTACAGCCAAAAATTGTGCAGTATATATAACTATACCTATTTTTGCCACTTCTGAAGGCTGTATTCCTACAGGCCCCAGAGCCAGCCATCTTCGTGAGCCACCGGCCACTCTTCCAATTCCGGGAATCAAAACAATAATTAACAGAATAAAGGAAAACAGGAGGATTTTGCGGGAATATTTTTTATAAAAATGATAATCTATATTCATAAATATAAACATGGCTAATATTCCAATAACACTCCAGATCAGCTGGTGTCTGAACAAATAAAAACTATCACCATAAAGTTCATGGGCCCTGATTGAACTGGCACTTAAAATCATAATTAAGCCAGCTGTCAATAATGTAAAGACAACAAATAATATCAAATAATCTGGAAGCTGTTTTTCTTCCATGACAGATTTCCCCTTTATCTTAATTTTTTTCTTTTAGTAAATTCTCAATAAGACTTACAAATTCATTTCCCCGTTCTTTATAACTGGAATACATATCCCAGCTGGGACATCCTGGAGATAATAACAAACAATCACCTCGGGATAAAACTTTATAGGCCCTGCTTAATGCTTCTTCCATATTATTTACTTTATATATATTATCAAAACCTGTTTTTAATACTGTTTTTTCTATTTTATTTTTAGTTTCACCCAGAAGTATTAAGCATTTAACCTTCTTTTTGATGATCTCAGCCAGTTTTTTAAAATCTGCCTGTCTATCCTGGCCTCCGGCTATTAATATCACCGGACTGTTTACTGCCTCCAGTGCTTTTACAGCAGCATCGGGATTGGTTGCTTTGGAATCATCAATAAAAGTATAACCCTTATGATTTTTAAAAACCTCCTGTAAACGATGAGAATGAGGTCTAT
>PWOK01000129.1 GCA_003557445.1 Halanaerobiaceae bacterium | reverse complement strand
TGTTTAAGCTTATTAGCAAATTCCGTAATACTTATTTTGCTATATTTATTCATAATAGGTCCAATATTTTTCATTGAAAACATAAATTTTACCTTTTCAATAGCTGTTCCTTCCTTTGTCCCTACAAGCCAGTGAATACAACACCAGTACACTCCCCTCCAGGAGTATGATTTTTCTCTAAAATAACACTATCAAAACCATTTTTTTGGGCAAAGATACCTGCAGTTAGTCCTGCAATACCCCCACCAATTATAATTATTTTTGTCATTTGTTCCTCCTTAATAAAATCTCTCCCTCTTATAAATTATGCCCTCTTCTTTTACTTTTTGCTTTTATATCACATTTAAATTATACCTGATTTAGGTATATAATACATCACCCAAAATAATGATAAAAGCATCACCAAAAATAACTACCTTTTATTTTGATAGATTACTATGGTTTTTCTATATAAAGAAACAATACAATTGGGAAAAGAAGGGATTATAAGATCTACTTATCCCTTCCTCGCAACATTTTTTTTATTTAATCAATTTATATCACATCAGAAATATATTTTTCATTATATTTTCTTTTTTTTTAAGATAGTTCAGCAAATTTTTCTTCAATATCTTCTACTAATCGGTCTATTTCAGCAAAATCTTCCTGATCAGCTATTCCTTTTGATACCACCGGGTCAAATAATTCTACATCCAGTTTATTTAACATACCTACTATATCATCAACTAAATTACCAGCCCAGCCATAGGAACCAATAATAGAAGCATATTTAGTTTTTGGCCTCAAAGCATTTGCCAGATAAGTTATATAAACTGCCTGAGGATGAGGTCCGGTTAGTACAATTGGTGAACCGATAACCACAGCTGCCGCATCAACTAAAGAAACTGCTACTTCCCCTATATCCATTTTTGTCATGTTAAATGGTTTTACTTTAATTCCTTTATTCATTAATTGATCTATAAAATAATCAACCATCTCTTCAGTACTACCATGCATAGAAACATAAGGTACTACAACCTCAGGTTTTACTTTATCTTCATCAACCCACTCCTGATAAGCTTTCCAAATCATTTCAGGATTATCATAGATAGGACCATGACTGGGAGCAATTATATCAATATCATAATCTTTTAATTTAGCCAGATTATTTTTTATAATCATCCTAAAAGGCATCATAATTTCTGCATAATATCTTTTAGCCGCATTATATACTTCAGCTTCATCTACTACAAACAAATCACTTGTGGCCAGATGAGAACCAAAAAAGTCACAGGAAAACAATATATTTTCTTCCTGTAGATAGGTTGACATAGTTTCCGGCCAGTGAACCCAGGGGGTTTCTATAAATTCTAAAGTTTTATTTCCCAAATCTAGTTCTTCGCCATCAGAGACTGTTTGAATATCATCCTCATTTAAGTCCAATAAATCTAACAACATTGGTTTAGCTTTTTCACTACTTAAAATCTTTGCTTCAGGAAATTTTTCCAACACATGAGGTAATGAACCTGAATGATCCTGTTCAGCATGGTTGGAAATAATATAATCAATAGTTTCTACACCAAGTTTATTTAGATTATCTATTAATTTCTCCTTAAACTCAGGCTCAACAGTATCAATTAATACTGTTGCTTCACTTCCTTTAATTAAATATGAATTATAACCTGTCCCGTCTGGTAATGGAATCAATTCATCAAATAACCTGCGATTCCAATCCACCACTCCAACAGAAAAAATATCCTCTTTTACTTTTTTAACACTCATTTTATTACCTCCATATATATTAATAAAATTTTTCATTAACCAGTTTTAATAATATTATAACATTTAGTTTAAAATTACTGTTAAGTCAATTACAAATAATTATACTACTTCTGAAGTCACTATCTTTATATACATAAATTTACCGGCAGTAAGAACTGCCGGTTTTGATCTAGATCCTTAACATAATTTGAAAACAAAGTGTTTATTTTAATTTTTTCTTGATTCTTTCAATCTCCTGTTTTGGCCAGTCAACATTTTCATTATAATTTCTTTCAGTTAACCATTTAATAATTAAATTCCATTGTTCGATTGCTTCTTTTAATCTTCCTTCTCTTTCCAGAAGAAAAGCTGTACTATAACGAGTAGAAATGTTTTCTGAATCAAGTTCAAAGGCCTTATCCCAGTATTTCAATGCTTTTTCAGGTTCTTCCAGGCCAGCATAAACTGATCCATAATTTTCAATTAAACCTGGATCATCAGGCTTTATTTCTAGAGCAGTTTCTACTACTTTTTTAGCTTCCCTGTATTGATTCGCCAGTAAATAAGCTTTTATTAAATATTTATATTCCTGAACATCCTCTGGATATTTTTCTATTCTCTCTTTATACATTTCAATTGCTTTATTTGATTCAAAAAGAGCAGCCCTGGCCATCATCGCCCTTTTTCTCGCCAGAGAAAATTCAGGTTTTATTTTTATTGCTTTTTCAAACATATTGGCAGCCTTTCTTATTAATGTCCTTCCTCGACATTCAAGTAAATAACCAAAATCAACTAATAATTCAGGATCTTGTGGTTTTTCTTTTAATGATTTTTCGAATAGTTCTAAAGCCTCTTCATAAACAGAATCATTACCTGCCTCATACGAATAAAGTAATTCTTTTTTTCTATCATCTACTTGTTTTTTACTATTTCTGGACATAATTAAGCACCTCTTTCAATTTTTTTTATACTATCAGTCATTTTCAAATATTTTTCCCAGCATAGTCTTCCTCTCAATGAAGGAACACCTTCTAATTGTTGTAAAAGTTTTGATGCTAATTCTTTACATAAAACTTTTTTTTCAATATCCGCCCAAACATCAGGTGTTTTTTTGTTAATTTCCTTTTTAAATTCAGACATAAATTCTTCAACACTATTTCTCTGCATATTTCTCTCCCCCCAATTTTTTTGCAAGTTTTTTTAATATTTCTCGATACTTCCATCTAATTGTTCCCGGTGGAGAATCTAATATTTCAGCAATTTCAGCATGCTTTAACCCTACTATATGATAATACACTATAATCTGGCGCTCTATTTTATCTAATTCAAAAATGAGATTGAACAGATCCATTTTCACTGTTAAATCATATTCATAACTATCATTAAAATTATTTTTCTCTATCGGTTTCTTCATATCAACTTCCTGTACTTCTCTTTTTCTCTTCTTTAATAAATTTATGGACAAATTTCTGGCAATAGTAGTTACCCATGATTTTGGTCTGGTATTTGGTTTATAAGTATCTATATAGTCATATACACGAACAAAAGTCTCCTGTAAAACATCTCTAGCAAGATTCTCATCACAGGTTATAGATAAAGCTGTTGCATAAACTGGTAGTTTTAATGACTTATATAATTCCCCTAAAGCATCAATATCTCCATTTGCAATATCTTTTAAATATTTTTCATTATCCATTTTTCGCCCCCTTTCATATATATAACAATCTAAAAGGCCATTTTGTTGGTACAAATTCCAAAAAAACAAAAAATCCAGTTCTCTATATCTAAAGAAAACTGGATGTATACTTTTATTTATAACCTGGCTCTCTTCTTTTATTAATACCTTAGCCATTTCCAGATTTCTGCCGGAGTTGCAGTCTTCCCATACATTAACATACCAACTCTAAACAGCTTAGATGCTAATTTAATAAAAAACAGTACTGTTAATAATAACAATAATGCACTAACCACTATCTCTATAACAGGCACCCTGGTTAAGCCAATACGGGCTATCATAATTAAAGGGGAAGTCAAAGGAAAAATACTGGCAAT
>PWOK01000241.1 GCA_003557445.1 Halanaerobiaceae bacterium | reverse complement strand
GATCAACAATGAGTTTACCATCTTCATCTTTAGTATAGCCTAGAAACCTTTTGTGATTGACCATTAAAAGTTTCTCTATTTTAATCTATCAATTTTTATAAATTCATCCTCTGTTCTGTTATGAGTCTTTTTGGAGCATCTTATTTATGATTTCAAGTAATCGATAAATTTGGCATAAAAAAAGAGCCTTGAGTGCTTAGTGCACCGGACTCTATTTTATTAAAGTAATATTATGTTTTTAATTAAAAATTATATAGTTAATCTTTATTCCAAGGTTTAGTCTCCATATTATTTAGACTTCTTGCTCCATGAATAATAGATAATATAATTACGCTATTTTGCTTTTTTTTATATATAATACGATAGTTCAAATATATCAATTCTCGTATATTATCGTTATTTGCTTCTGGCACTTTTCTTCCTATAGCAGGAAAATCATAAAGTTTCTCAATAGTATTAAAAATTTCTTGAACAAAATTAAGGGAATAAACTTCTGAATCATTGGCTATATAATTTTTAATACTTTCTAAATCTTTAACAGCAGTATCCGTCCAAATTAATTTCATCTATTTAATAGCCTTTCTTTAACCATTTTATGATCCATTACTTTACCTTCTTTTATTTCTTTTTCTGCTATATCAATCTTTTTTTTCACATACATATGATACATAATATCATCCCAGGTAGATTCATCAGAAAGATTATCTATAATTTTTTTAGCTTCTTCCTTAACAGTACTCATTTTTTCGCCTCCCTTAATAGTTTTAATTATATTATAACATATTTAATTAGATAAAAAAAGAGTTAAAAAAAACAATTTAAAGTAAAAGGATGTATATATATCAGCACATTTTGGATATTTAACACTTTCAGCATTTTATTTTCTTGACATCAAGACGACACACTCGATGTGATATGTCTGAGGAAACATATCAACAGGTTGAACACCTGTAATTCGATATTTTTCCTTGAAATATTTAAGGTCTCTGGCCAGAGTAGCCGGATTACAGGAAACATAAACAAGCCGTTCCGGTGCTAAATTAATAATATAATCCCGGAAAGATTCAGTTAACCCTTTTCGTGGTGGATCAAAAATTACAAGGTCAGGTTTAATTCCTTTTTTAATTAATTCAGGCAACCTCTTTTCAACAGTTCCCTGTATAAATTCACAATTTTTTATTTTGTTAATTTCAGCATTATTAATAGCATCTTTAACAGCCTCTTTATTCTCTTCAATCCCGTAAACTTTATTGACTTTTCCGGCAAGATACAGGCCAATAGTTCCAATACCACTGTATGCATCTATTACAGTATCAGTCATCTGTAGTTGTCCATATTTAATTACCTGTCTGTATAATTTCTCTGTCTGTAAACTATTTGTCTGAAAAAAAGACAAAGGAGATATTTCAAATCGTTTATTTCCAATATAATCAGTATATTTTTCTTTTCCTTTTAGTAAAATTGTTTTTTCTCCGGTTATTACATTTGTTTTTTGAGGGTTAATATTCTGTAATACCCCTATAAGTTCAGGTACCTTATCCATTATCTTTTCTGCAATTTCATTTTTTTTGTTAAATTTTTCCCGGCTGGTAACAAAAACTAAGATTGCCTGATTGGTACAGACACCAACTCTTACTATTAGATGCCTCAATAATCCCCTGTTTTTGTTTTCATTATATACTGATAATTGATATTGATTTAATATTTTTAAAGTTTTTCTTATTGTCCTATTTATTAACTGATGCTGAATATAGCATTTTTGATTTGAAATTATCTTATGAGTCCCTTTTTTATAAAAACCGGTATTTATTCTACCATTTTCATTTTTTGTTAGTGGATATTGAGCTTTATTCCTGTAGTACCAGGGGTAATCTGCTTTAATAACTGTATTAACCTCTATATTAATATGAGCAATTTTCTTTAATAAATCTTCAACAGTTTTTTTCTTGTGTTGTAATTGGGCCTGATAATTAATATGTTGAAGCTGACAGCCACCACATTGTTCAAATACTTTACAGCGAGGATTTATCCTGGTTTCAGAGGTTACTATTATTTTTTTTAATTTTCCTCTGGCATAACTTTTCTTTTTCTGGATTATTTCGATTTCAGCTTTTTCCCCCGGTATTCCACCTGGCACAAATACTGCAAAACCTTTATAATGTCCAACACTTTCTCCTCCATAAGATAGATCATCAAAAGTTAATTTTATTATATCACCTTTTTTTATTATGGGGGACACCCCCCTTAACTTCATTCAATAAATTTTTGATTTCAGTTTCATTATTTAGAGTTAAAACTTTTTTAGCTACTTTTTCAGCCTCTTTTAATGTCCATTTACTTAAAAGATGTTTTATTTTTAAAATAGAAACAGCACTCATACTTAGTTCATCAATCCCTACCCCCAGCAAAAAAGGTAAAAGAAGTTCATCACCTGCTGCCTCACCACACATACCAATCCAGATACCCTGTTTATGTCCTGTTTCAATTATTCTTTTTATAAACCTCAGTATTGCCGGATGATAAGGAGTATGCATATCTGCAATTTTCTCATTATTTCTATCAACAGCCAACATATACTGTATTAAATCATTGGTACCAATACTAAAAAAATCTACTTCCCGGGCCAGCTCTTCAGCAATAAGAAGAGTTGCTGGAATTTCAATCATTATACCAACTTCTATATTTTTATCATACTTTATTTCCTCTTTATCAAGCTCCATTCTTGCTTCATGAAAAATTCTATTGGCTGCATCCAGTTCTTCCAGAGAAGAAATCATGGGATACATTAACTTAATATTACCAAAATCACTTGCTCTTAATATGGCTTTTAGCTGTGTTTTAAACAAATCTGTTCTTTCCAGACATATTCTTATAGCTCTATATCCCAGAAAAGGGTTTTTTTCTTCAGATAAATTCAGATATGGTAAATCCTTACCACCACCTATATCCAGAGTCCTTATTATTACAGGTTTCTCCTTCATCTTCGTGGCAACTTTGCGGTAAACTTCAAACTGTTCCTGTTCAGAAGGTATTTGTTCTCTATTCATATAGAGAAACTCTGTCCGAAATAAGCCAACACCTTCTCCTCCCTGTTCGATAACAGCATCAATATCTTCCAGTTCACCAATATTACCTACTACTTCTATTCTTTTATTATCTTTACTGACAGCCTTTTTATCTTTATAATAATTCAGTTTTTCCTGATACTTTTTATATTTAGATGCTTTGTTTTTATATTTTTTAAGAGTTTCTGGTTCAGGATTAATAATCACTTTTCCCTGATTACCATCTACCACTACCAGATCACCCTGGTTACAATTTCGTAATAATTGATCTCCTACACCAACAACAGCAGGAATTCCCAGAGACCTGGCCATAATTGCCGAATGAGATGTCCTTGAGCCCTGTTCTGTTACAAATGCTTTAACTAAAGAACGGTCAAGTTGAGCTGTATCTGCAGGTGTCAAATCAGGAGCAACTATAATTACTTCTTCATTTAATTTTTTTTTCTTTTTTTCCTGGCCCAGAAGTTCTTTTATAATTCGGTTACCTATATCCTGAATATCTATTTTTCTTCCTTTTAAATATTCATTCTGCATTTTGGAAAACAACTCAACATAGTAGTTAATAACTTCATCAACTGCCGTTTCGGCTCTAATATTCTCCTTTTTAATTTTATTTTCAATAGCAGGTATTAATTCAGGATCATTTAAAAACATTAAATGAGCTTTGAAAATATCTGCTTTCTGATTTCCCAGTTCAGAAGCTATATAGTTTTTTATTTCAGTTAATTCCAGTT
>PWOK01000152.1 GCA_003557445.1 Halanaerobiaceae bacterium | reverse complement strand
TGGTTTTGTCAATAGGTCTATGGTCTTATTTTGAAAAGGGTTTAAATTATAAAAAGATCAGTTTTGGTGGGGGTGAAAAAAAGAAACAAGGGCTATAAGCCCTTAAATATAAAAGATAATTTAGCCGAGAAGGCTCTAATCTAATTAAAGGGGTGATCACCTTGAGATTAAAAGGTAAAAGTGTTGTTATTACTGGTGGAGCAGGTGGAATTGGACTGGCTACAGCTAAAAAAATGTTGAGTGAAGGTGTAAAAGGAATTCTTTTAGTTGACCTGGACGAAAATTCATTAAAGAAAGCTACTACAGAACTTGACAGTGACAGAGTTTATTATATTACAGCAGATGTCAGTAAAAATAATCAGGTAAAAAAATACACAGAAAAAGCTATAGCTCTTTTTGGAAGGTTAGATGTATTATTCCTCAATGCTGGTATTGAAGGAGAAGTGAAACCAATAACTGAATATCCTGAGGAACTATATGATAAAATTATGGATGTAAACGTTAAAGGTGTCTGGCTGGGACTCAAACATGCTTTCCCCTATATGAAGAAAAATAATGGAGGAAGCATTATAATCAATTCATCTGTGGCTGGATTGAGAGGAACTCCCAATGTGAGTGCTTATGTAACCAGTAAACATGCAGTTATTGGAGTTATGAAAGTTGGAGCTCTTGAAGGTGCCGAACACAATATCAGGGTAAATTCAATTCATCCTTCTCCTGTTGACAACCGGATGATGAGATCTTTAGAGGAAGGATTTGCTCCTGGAAATGCAGAAGAGGCTAAAAAAACTTTTGAACAGTCTATTCCGCTTGGTCGTTATGCCCAGAATGAAGAAATTGCTGATCTTGCTATTTTTCTCGCCTCTGATCAAAGTAAATTTATAACTGGAGCCAAACATGTAATTGATGGAGGAATGACAGTTTAAAAAACTTTATCTTTAACTCCGCCTCTTTGTTTATAGGAGACGGAGTTTTGTTATTATATTGAGGTAGAGATTTAAAAATGTCTGTTTTTTTAAATATGGCTGTTCATATTTTTGAGTCCATTCTTTTAATATATTTAGAGGCACCCTTAAAGGTACCTGGCTTTTTCTATATTTTTCAAGGGTTTTAAGAAAAAAATGTTTTTCTTCCTGTGATATTTGATCAGAAAAATATCCAAATATATGCATCAAAACATTAATACAGGAAGAATCTTCAGCCGGTTGATAAAGTGTTTTTTTAAGATACTGTCCATATTTATTTATAATTTCATTTATTAAAAGCTGGGCTGGATTTGCTGTTAACCGGCCCATTTTTTTTAATAGTTTTTGATCATAGGGCATAAGTAAATACTTGTTTTTTGTATGAAATTCGATTAATTCATTAATATTTTTTATTTTTCTAAATCTGGCTAAAACAAATATTTTAATTAAAAAATGTTCTCTTGTTTTGAAATTTGCAAGCCCGTCATCACCCTGTATAGCAGTATAGGGATATATTTTTTGAACTTTTGCGGCAAATAAACCATCTGTTTTACCAACAGGATTATGATTCTCAGGGAAATATAATTTACAATCTTTTATTCCACAGCTTGGAGAACGGTTTTTCAAAATAAAACCATCAACTTTAGTTAATTTTTCATTTAAGAAGTAATCTGTAAAATCATTCATTTTTTCTGTTAAATTTTTTTCTGTTTCAGGTTGAATAAGTTCAATATGATTATTCTTTTTGACCAGTATCAGAGGAGATCTCGGGATATTAAGACCAATTTCAACTTCCGGACATACTGGTATGATTTGAGCATAATTTTTTAATTTTTCTATTAATTTTGATTCTAACATTTTTCCATTATATCTACAGGCTGCAAAGCCAAGACATTTACTAACTACAATAATAGGTTCAGGAAATTCATTCTCCAAGATTATACCTCCCCCCTGTTATTTGAATATATTTAAAAATTTTTTTAACCATTTTAATTTACCTTTATATGGTGGATATCTTAAGGGTAGATCAAACAGAGTTGTCTTTTTAATTACACTTTTTTTATGACTGAATGTATCAAAACTATATTTCCCATGATAAACTCCCATTCCACTTTCACCAATTCCTCCAAAAGGTAAATAAGGTGAAGAAACATGAATAATTGTATCATTAATTGTACAACCTCCGGCTTTAACCCTCTTTAATATATCTTCCTGGAATTTTTTGCTTTCTGAAAAAATATATAAAGCCAGAGGATCAGACAGATCATTTATTATGTCAATAATTTCAGATCTATTCTCAAACTCTATCACCGGTAAAATCGGGCCAAATATTTCTTCCTGCATGATTTCCTGTTCCAGGTTTACCTGATCAATAATGGTCGGTGATATATATAATTTATCTTTATCAGTTACTCCACCTGTAATAATATTACCTGAATTTAAATAACCTTTAAGACTTTTAAAATGCTTTTCATTAATGATTTTAGAATAATCATCAGTTTTTTCCCTCTGATCACCAAAAAATTGTACAATATATTTACTGACTTTTTCCAGAAATTCTTCTTTTACTTTTTTATTTAATAATAAATAATCAGGAGCAACACATGTCTGACCTGCATTTAAAAATTTACCCCAGACTATTCTCCTGGCAGCCAGATCAATTCTGGCATCATGATTAACTATACAGGGACTTTTACCACCCAGTTCCAGGGTTACAGGAGTTAAATGTTCAGCAGCTGCCTTCATAACAATCTTACCAACATTTTTACTTCCTGTAAAAAAGATATAATCAAAATTTTGCTTTAAAAGAAATTTACTGACCTCCTTTTCACCCTGAATAACTTTAATATATTCTTCAGAAAAATTATCTCCAATTATTTTAGATATTATTGAAGAAACAGCAGGTGAATATTCTGATGGTTTTAAAATCACAGTATTACCGGCCCCTATTGCTCCAACCAGTGGTAATAATGATAGCTGAAAAGGATAATTCCAGGGTGAAAAAATTAAAACATTTCCATATGGTTCCTTATAAATATAACTTGAAGAATGAAAATGTATTAAGGATGTTTTAACTTTTTTGGGTTTTGTCCATTTCTTAATATTCTTAAGAAACAAAGATATTTCTTTTAGAACTAAACCAATTTCAGTAACATATGATTCAACAGGATGTTTCCCCAGATCTTCTTTTAGGGCATCAATAATGTTAACCTCATTCTCTTCAATAACTTTCTTTAAAATTTTAAGTTTTTCTTTTCTAAAAGAAACATCTTTTGTTTTACCCTGTTCAAAAAAAATTTCCTGTTTTCTTTTTGTTCTTTTTATTTTTTGCAAAATAACACCCTCCATATAATACATGTAGTATATTAAACCTGTAGAGAATATATTTTTGTAATTTAGTATATATAAGGAATTATTTTTTTTGTTTTTTCAGTATAATCTATATACTTTTGCCCGAATTCTTTTTTTAATATTTTTTCTTCTACTGCCAACCACATATTATCAAATTCTTCAAATTTGTTATGATGTCTAAATATCAACATCTGACCCAGATTATGTCCCAGGTTAAAAGTTGCTCCATAACCAACACGATATTCTTCCTGCCAGTCCAGAGGAGTAACCATTTTATCATACCGGATATGTTTTTTAAAATCAGTTAATCCTGCCCATTTTTCCAATTTATCAATTATTAATGATCTAAAACTGTCTGTATCTTTAGTCCAATCAATCTGGCTTTTTAAATTAGCAACAGGAACCAATACATATAAAGCACTATGCCCCTCAGGTGCCAGCTGTGGATCAGTTATTGAAGCATTTTGTACATAAAAAGAAGGGTCCTGAGAAAGTTTT
>PWOK01000019.1 GCA_003557445.1 Halanaerobiaceae bacterium | reverse complement strand
GTTTCACTAATTTTCCCTCCTCAATATATATTATATATGTTTATTATAGAATAACAGTTTTTCTTTGTCAACATAATGGAAATTCTACATAAATTTCTGTACCTTCACCAGGAGTACTTTTCACTTCAACATCTCCTTCATGAATATCAATAATCCATTTAGCAATAGATAATCCCAGTCCTACACCACCTTCACATCTTGCTTTATCTACTCTGTAAAATCTTTCAAAAATATGAGGAATATCTTCTTCAGGAATACCACAGCCAGTATCAGCAACTTTAATTTCAAGCTTTTTATCTTTAATCCTGGCTTCTATATTTATCTTTCCACCTTCAGGAGTATATTTTAAACTATTATCCACAAAAATCCTCAATAATTGTTTTATTAATTTTCTATCACCAAAAAAATCTATTTTTTTATCAACAGTACCACTTATTCTTATATTTTCAGCAATCATTTTAGATTCTTTGACCAGTTCTTCTATAAGTTCATTGATGGAAAATTCTTCTTTATCTATCTCTATTTTTTCACTATCACCTCTGGCCATAAATAACAGGCTTTCCATAATAGATTTAATATTACTGACTTCTTTTTTTATAGCTTCAATTGCTTCATCTCTTATTTCTTTTTCATCTTTACCCCAGCGGTCCAGTAGATCAATATATCCTTTTATAACAGAAATTGGGGTTCTTAATTCATGGGAGGCATCAGAAACAAACTGCTGCTGTCTTTTAAATGATTTTTCGAGCCTTTCCAGCATGGAGTTAAAAGTTCTGGCCAGTTCTGTTAATTCATCTTCTGTACTTTTTCTAATATTAAGTCTTTTACCAAGGCCAGATATAGTTATTTTATTTACAGTTTGAGTCATTTTACTTATCGGTTTTAATGTTTTACGGGTTGTGATATAGCCTATTATCACAGCACAAACCATACCCAGTAAAGCTGTAGTTAATAATATGAAAAAAAGTTTTTCTAAAAAATAATACTCAACACTTACATCCCTGACTATTTGCACATATCCACTTAAAAACATAAACCGTGTTATGCCTACGGTTTTATACATGAAACATTTTTCACCTGTTCTTATTTCATTAAAACCTTCTTTTAATGGTAAATCTTTATCTTCCAGAACTTTAGATTGGGCAATAATATTTTTTTCATAATCCAGTATTCTAAAATATATATTGCCTTCTTTTTCACTTATATCCTGAAGCAACCGGGCTTCCTGCTCATCAAATGTCCATTTATCTGCACCTCTCAACTGGGGTATTACAAATTGAAGAGTATTATTTATACTGGTTTTTATATTATCTTCAACAAAATTATGCAGCAAAAAATAGACTGTACCATTTAATATAATCAATACCAGTAAAAACATAACAGTATATACAATTGTTAATTTCCAGGATATTTTTCGGGGCCATTTGAAAATCATTATTTTTCCTCCCTCAAAACATACCCAACTCCTCTAATAGTGTGGATGACTTTTTTCTCAAAAGGATCATCTATTTTACTTCTTAAATAACGTATATAAACATCGACTATATTGGTTTCACCTGAATAATCATAACCCCAAACCTCACTTAATAATTGTTCCCTGGTAACAACTATATCTTTATTTTTTAATAAATATTCAAGTAGATCATACTCTTTTTTGGTTAAATTAATTTCCTGTCCATCCCTTTTTACCTGATATTTTTCAGTATCCATTGTTAAATTATCTATTTTCAACACATTATCATTCTCAGGTGTTTTTCTTCTGAGAAGGGCTCTGATTCTTGCCAGTAATTCTTCAATAGCAAAGGGTTTAGTTATATAGTCATCTGCTCCATAGTCCAGTCCTTTTACTTTATCTGAAACACTATCTTTAGCAGTTACCATTATTACCGGAATATCTGAAAATTCTCTTATTTTTGAACAAATTTCCATACCTCCCATACCCGGTAACATTAAATCCAGTAATACAAGATCATAATTGTTTTCTTTTATCTTTTCGAGACCCTGATTTCCTTTGTTGAATACATCAACTTTATATCCTTCATGTATTAATTCCAGTTCAATAAAACGGGCAATTTTTTTTTCATCTTCTATTAATACTATTTTTGCTGACAATTGATCTCACCCTTTCCTGTAAACTATTAAATTTAATTATATCATATTTATTAAAAAACAAAAACAGCCAGGAGAATCTTAACCACCTGACTGTAAATATTAATTCTCATATTTTAATAATATCATTTAAAGATTAAATTTAAATTAAATTAGAATTAAAATCAAATTAGTATCAGGTAAAAAATGAGGAAATTGATCAAACCTATCATTTAAATCTGCCTGTACTATTGGTGCCACTTCTGCCATAGCAGCCTCAGCGCTCATATCTCCTAGAACAACCATTTTAACCATTTCATACAGTGAACCACCTGTTCCATCGGTCATACCTCCTGAGAAAACAATTATAAAATCTTTTGGATTTATTATGGAAAATCAGGAAACCTCCAGAAAACTGGAAGCTTCCTGATATAGATTCAACTCTTTTATATTGCCTTATTTATTAGTCAAGCATATCAAATAATTCTCCCTGTACTAATGGTGCCACCTCAGCCATTGCTGCTTCAGGACTCATATCACCATGAACAACCATTTCAATAACTTCATACAGTGCTCCACCAGTTCCACCTGTCATACCACCTGAGAAATCCCAGGTTGCATTATTAATAGTATGAACAAGTATTTGAGCTGCTATACGATCATGAATTGTCTCTCCATATATTTCCATCAAGACGTTTTCATACTCTGCCTCATAGGCTTCTTTATCAACATAAGGTTCGGCCATACGATAAAGAGCCAGGAAGAGTTCAATAAGCATTTCAGGATCTTTATCTACTGTTAATGGTAAATACATAGCATTACCTGTTCTTACAGGAAATACATGTTCTTCAACATGTGAAGGTCGTGGATAATAGGCCATACCAAATTCAAAACGATCATCAACAACATCAGCTATTGTCCAGATACTGTGAGTTGGAAGCATAGCTGCATTTCCTTCACCAAATACTGAAGATCCTGTTTCTCCATAATAGGCAGATTCAATACCCAGTTCATAAATTTCTCTTCTTTTTTCTAATGCGGTTATAAATCCAGGTTCCTCACCTTTAAACATATAATAACCATCTTCCCAGGTAATTAATGGAGAGTCAAAGGTGTGAGGCATCATATATGCCTGTTCATGAAATAGTTTGTCTCCATGGTGATCATCAAAATTACTGGTTGCCACACCAAACTGATCTATCTGACCATCACCTGTAGTATCCATAGTTAATTGCTGAGCAACATCTATAAAGTTATCCCAGGTCCATTCATCTTCAGCCATATATTCATATGGTGTTTTTACACCTGCTTCTTCAAATAATTCAACATTCCAGTAAATTAAAGGAGGCATAAAGTGACTTGAACCAAATTGTTCAATTCCCCTAATTTTTCCTGCAAATGATGGCATCTGATCACGAGAAGTCATACCAACATCAACTATTCTATCCATTACTTCATCTGTTAAATAATCATCCAGAGGAAGGACATAATCAGAAAATCCTTCAGAAAACATACCTGTCTGCAGAAAACCTATATCAAAGGGTTTATCTCCAGCAGGAACATCTGTTTCCAGAAATTCCCAGGCTCCAGAATCAGTATATACAAATTCAATATTGACATTAAATTTCTCCTCTACCAGTTCTAAATGTGCAAGATCTTCACCTTCATCCCAGTCTATACCCCATCCTGACAGATAACCGGCAATTTCCACAGTTTCCTGATCAAAATCATATGG
>PWOK01000123.1 GCA_003557445.1 Halanaerobiaceae bacterium | reverse complement strand
GTCCCATTGGTGTATGGTCTATTATTGTCTGCCCACGTTCAGTAAGAGTTTCATCTTCTTTATTTATTAAAAGAAAACGATTTTGCTCTGTTAATAAAAATCCCGGAGCAAGGGCATTAACTCTAATTTCTGTTGAATAATTCTGTGACATATGAACAGCCAGCCACCTGGTAAAATTACTAACAGCCGCTTTAGCTGCAGAATAAGCGGGTATTTTAGTTAAAGGAGTAAAGGCATTCATTGAAGAAACATTTAATATATTACCCTGTTTCTGGTCTGCAAATATTTTTCCAAACACCTGACAGGCCAGAAAGGTCCCTGTGAAATTAAGGTCAAAAACCCATTTTATTGCTTCTTCTGGCAGATCAAAAAAAGATTTATCAGGCCCGGTTGTTGCTTCCGCTTTATTACCTCCCGCACCATTTATTAAAACATCAACTCTTCCATATTCCTTAAGAACTTTTTTAGCAGCATTTTTAAGCTGGTCTTTTTTAAGTACATCAGTATTAATAGTTAAACACCTGATATTTTTATCCTTAAATTCCTTTTCTAATTGTTTAAGTTTTTTTTCTGCTATATCCAGAAGAATTACTATAGCACCCAGTTCACCCAAAGATCTTGCCATTTCCGAACATAAAATCCCGGCTCCCCCGGTTATTACTACTACTTTATCTTTAAAATCTAACATTTTTTTTGTATCCATAAAATCCCCCTAAACTAAGCTTTTAATCCTTCTTTTTTAAGAAAATCAAAACTTATTTCCAGGCTTTCAAAAGGACTCCTCTGACAGACATCCTGTTCAACTGCACACCATTCAACTCCAATCTCATCACAGGCTGTTATTATTCCAGACCAGTCTAAATTTCCTTTACCTACTTCTGCCATTATTCTTTCTACATTTTTATTGATCACCATATCTTTAAAGTGGACAACCTTCATTCTATTTTTTATTTTTTTTATCCATTCTATCGGGTTACCTCCTCCTGACTGAATCCAGTAGGTATCAAGTTCAAAATGAACATTTTCAGGATCTGTTTCATCTATTAAAATCTCCATTCCTGTAATATCTTCAAATTTTACAAATTCAAGATCATGATTATGATATATAAATTGAAGATCATTATTCTTTAATATTTTAGCAATTTTATTGGCTTCCTGAGCAAACTTTTCAAAATCTTTTCTTTTTAAAGGTTTACTGTGAGGCATCATTCCCAGGCCAACATATTTACAATCCCACAATTTATGTTCTTTAATAACCTGATCGATATTTTCCTTCATTTTATCAAAAGAAATATGAGTAGCACATATTTTCAAATCATGTTTATCCACTATATTTTTTAATTTTTCTGGCTCAATTGATCCAAGACCTGAAACCTGAACAGCATTATAACCTATATCTTTTACCTTTTTTAAAGATTGATCAATATCCTCTGGAGTTTTTAAATAATCTCTTAATGTATAAAGTTGAGCTGCTAATTTCATATCAGACATTTTTTTCCTCCTTAATATTTAATTTTATTTGAGTAGAAATCAATGAGTTCCTTCTACATCAAGCATCCTGTTGTTTATATCCTTTTTTTCATAATTAGAATTCTCTATTCTCTGCTTCAGTTTTTCATAAAATAAATCTTCATTAACAGGAATATCCACCCAGTCATCCAGCCAGGTAGAAAGATGCATGGCATTGGATATTTCCAGTCCTTTTATTCCCTCTAACCCAGGTGATAACAGATCTGTGCCATTCTGTATGGAATCTATCCAGTCTTTTAAAATCCCCACATGTCCGGTATGTTTTCCATGTACAGGAACATCACATTTCCAGGATTCAGGTGCACCAAAACCTCCTTTATATTCTTTATTAAACTTTCTTTCTGGTGTCCGCAAACGCCAGAAAGTAAGTTGGTCATCTTCTACAACTACTTTTCCTCTATTTCCTGTAATTTCAAATCTATCAGTTCCCGGAGCATCTGCTGTTGAAGTAACATAAATCCCTGTTGCTCCATTTTCATATTCAACATAGGCTGTAACATCATCTTCTACTTCTATATCATGATATTTCCCAAAATAACAGAAGGCCCTGACCCTTTTAGGAATACCACTGGTCCATTGCCAGAGATCAAGATTATGGGGATTTTGATTAAGAAGAACACCTCCCCCTTCTCCCTCCCAGGTAGCTCTCCAGCCACCTGAATCATAATAACTCTGAGAACGATACCAGTTTGTTATTATCCAGTTTGTCCTGCGAATTTCGCCCAGTTCACCACTATCAATTAAATCCTTTAATTTTTGAAAAACAGGGCGTGTCCTCTGATTATACATAATACAGAATACCCTATCACTTTTCTTAGCAACCTCATTCATTTCTCTTACCTGTTTTGTATAAACTCCGGCAGGTTTTTCAATTAAAACATGTTTATTTTTTTTAAAACCTTTAATTGCTAAAGGTGGATGATCATAATGTGGTGTGGCAATTATTATTGCATCTATACTCTGATCATTAAAAAAATCATCCTGATTATCATAAATCTTGATCTTATCTCCCAGATTGTTTCTGGCCCATTTTAAGCGATCTGGATTAATATCACAGACAGCAGTCAATTTAGCTCCCGAAATCTTACCCTTATAAAAATTACGAGCATGTGCTGTTCCCATATTACCTATACCTATTATACCTATTCTTACAGTCATATTTATCCTCCTTTTTCTCTTCTTCTTTTTTTATCTTTTAATTTCCCTTAATATATCCTTTAAGGCATCTACAGCTATGGCAAATTTACCAGGACCCCCTTCAGGCAAATCCTGATAATCAGAGTCCTTTTCCAGTTTTTCCAGTCCGGCAAAAGTACCCAGATGTGGTTCCAGGGAAAGAAATCCTTCAAATCCCTGATTATATAAATCTTTTAATATTTCTTTTATCTTACCATCACCACTTCCTGCCGGAACTACACTGTGATCACTATAAAGAGCATCTTTAATATGTAAATACTCAATATATTCTTTTAAAAGAATATAGGCATCAGGATAGGTTATAACATCACACTGTACAAAGTTTGCCGGATCAAAAATCAGACCGATTTTATCACTATCCATTGTTTTAATTAAATCAAGGCACCTTGTTGGAATATCTCCATAGATCTCTTTTTCATTTTCATGAAGAAGTATCAATCCTGAACCTTTTGCAATTTCAATGAATTTGTGCCATCTTTCCATAACCTTGCCTCTATATTTTTCAGGTTTTTCTCCCTCAGGAATAAAAAAACTGAACATCCTGATATATTCAGTTTCCAGTATTTTAGCAACTTCCAGAGTATGTTTAAACAGGTCAAGATGTGGTTGAAAATCATCAGTAATACTAATTTTCCCCAGAGGAGAACCTACTGCTGAAACTTTAAATCCTCTGTCATCTAATTTCTTTTTAATTTTTTTTACTTCTTCAGAAGAATATTCAACAATACATTTACCATTAACTCCTCTCATTTCAATAAAATTAATATTATGTTTTTTAAGAACATCCATCTGTGTCTTTAAATCCATATCAATTTCATCAGCAAAAGCAGATAATATAAATCCTGACATTAATTTCCCTCCTTTAATTATAATTGTCTTCTTTTCTGATTAATAATTTGCTGAGTACAGCCCCCATTAGACCTATTAACCCTGTTACTATAAATCCTGTGGTAAGCCCGGCAATATCACTGATAAAACCAACCATCACAGGCCCTACAAACATTCCCAGACCATAAACAGCCTGAAAAAAACCCATTGCTGTTGCCCTCTGATTTTGATCTACAGATTTAATGCTTAAACCCATTAAAAGTGGATAAATACCCCCTCCACCAAAACCACC
>PWOK01000217.1 GCA_003557445.1 Halanaerobiaceae bacterium | reverse complement strand
CCAATATTCTTTAGGAGAGATAGGAGAAAAGACAAACTCAATTCCCATAACAGACTTCCAATCCCAATTTGGTTTAAAATTTCCTCTTCTTCTTGAATCTTCAATCCAACCCCCTTTCCATATTCCATTTTCCCAAATACCATCTTTCCATGTTCCATTTTCCCATGTTCCATTTTCCCAAATACCTTCTTTCCATGTTCCTTCTTTCCATGTTCCATTTTCCCAAGTTCCTTTTAACCATATACCATCCTCCCAAGTTCCATTTTCCCAAACACCACCTCTCCATATTCCCTTTTCCCATGTTCCACTATGCCATATTCCACTTTCCCAGTTTCCCCTTTTCCAAATTCCAGCATTCCAATTACCATCTTTCCATACACCATCCTCCCAAGTTCCATTTAACCAAATTCCATTTTTCCATTTAAACTTTCCTTCCTTATCATAGTCAAATTGCATGTTTTCAGTATTTGCTTGGAGAACCCAGTAAGGAGGTTGTAAAGAATATTCTTTATTGAGAAATTGTGCTATTACTCCTAAAGCCCTTTTATGAAGAAAAACTGCTTGCAAGGGTTCAGCAGAGTGAATAATTCCCCTCCCTGATTTATCAGCAAACCCATCATAACCAAGAACTTTTCTTAATAATACATTCCACTGTACTGAGGGTTTACCTTCTCTATACTTTGCTAATTCTCTTGTAATATTCCACATACTTGTTATAGGATTTCTGGTTTTAGCTTTCCCTGCCCATGTAAAAAATTGAGAATCTAGAAAAGGCTCAAGTTCAAATCTGTCTATCATGTGTTTCTTCTTTCTAAGTAAGTTTTCATATTCTCTAGGATTATCTATTATATCTTTTATAAGAATCTCCACATCCCTATCATATTCTTTTGATGTGTAGTCAGTATACATATTATTTACAAAATTAGCTGAATCTTTTACTCTTACCAACCAAATAAAAGGGCGGTCTCCAGCAAAAGGAACTGCTTTTCCAACTGATTGTTTTTGTTCTATAGGGTACTCTTCCCAAATTTCCCTAAGAGGATATGTATAAATGCCGATAGGGGTATTAAACCCACTTTTAGGGTTTATACCAAGAGGAATACCTTGCCCTGTGTCATCTTCATCAGTAAAAGAAATATACACATTAGGGTCATCTTTGTATGGTTTTAAAGCTTCATAGGCAGAAATTTTTGGGTTTTGATCTGGGTTTCTTCTAGCTTCTGTAAGATTAATAAGTTGTATGTCTTTTGTTTCTTGTATTCTTTTCATATATTTCATATATACTACCTTCCTGTCACTATTTTGTAACTAGTTTGTCACCTATTTGTAATCCCTAATCTTTCATCCACTAATTGATAAAATGAAGAAACCATTTTTTGATATAGCTTGATATCAATATCCTTAAGAACTTTGAAATACTGCTGTTGAGGTATCCATCGTTCTAGGGTTGCATTTGTTACAATTTCCCCCGACTTCTTGACCTCCCTTTCTAATTCCCCGACTAAGGTTATTAACCAGGGATTAATCTCTAAAGGAGAAGAATAATACTTAGTTTTATCACCAGTAGTATACTGAGGGTCTTTTATTTCACCTGGAAATAAAAAATGCTGAATAAGATGAATGAATTCATGTTCTAAAACTCGTATAGTTTTTAATACTGCCTCTTCTATAATTTGATCTAGGGTTCTTCTATCCATGACTAACCAATCGTGAGGAAGTTTAGGTCTGTATGCTATTATAAGAAATTCATCATTTATACAATTTTCACCAAGAATATCCCTAATGGTAAAAGCAAGAATCCTTGCATATACAGCAATGCTCCTGGTTCTGGGGGAATACATCCCTAATCTATCCATCAATTGTTTCTTATACTTCACCCTTACATTCTTTTTTATCTTAGATAGATCACCATATTTTGAAGGATATCTAGATAAGTCAAAATCTTTGGAAACTTCCCTTCCAGCAGACATTAATTTTACCATATTTCCGTCTGCATAATTGTCTTTTAAGTAATGTAACATTCCCCTATATTCTTCTTCATCTTTAATCATCTGCTTCTTTCGCTCATCAGAAGGAGGATTATTAAGATTCTTATATTTTTCCACCTCTTTTAAACGACAGAGGTAGGTATAAAACATGTTACTCCCAAACACTTGGGTTAACCATGTAGAGGTGTCTTGAAGAAACCCCTTGGGAACTTCCATTAATTTTTCTTGTAAAGGTGCTATCATTCTTTTCATATTTTATCTCCTAAATCCTATTCGATCTTGTACCAAATGATAAAAATTACTGATCAATTCTTTTTTCTTTTTCAGGGGGCTTTTATACCAAAATCGTAACATTCCAGAAGTAAACTCTTCAAATTCCTCTTTGGTAATTCCCAAAGAAACTACATGAGGGTATTGATTTTTTAACCCCTCTAACTCGTCAAGAAGAAGAGGATTTTCTTCTACTGGAGATTGACTATATGAAAACATATCTCTCTTATAGTAATCTTTATCTTTGTATTTACCAGCAAAAAAGGTGTCCTGTATGAGATGTATAAGTTCATGTTCAATAGTAGTACGTAACTTGCTATTAACCTTCTTTAGAACCTGAAACAACTCTGAAAAATTAATGAACATCTCACATGTTTCTTTATTGGCTGGTAAACCTATATCTGTTAAAAATTTTATATCTTTCATTTCCAATTCTTTTTCAAAATCAGATATATACAAAGAAGACATTAATATCTGAGTAAATATAGTCACATCTTTTGTTTTTGAAGAATGTCTTCCCATCAACCCTCTATAGGGTGTTGATCTTAAATGAATATTCACCTTTGGTTGAAAGTCTGCAAAATCACCATAAGGGGAACTAAATTGAGTCAAGTCATATTCCTTTGAAACAATAGGGTCTGGATTTTTTGAAATCCTTAATGCCATAGAATCAGCTTCCCTCAAAGAAATCTTATAGAATGAAAGTAATCGATCTCTTCCTTTTTCTGCCTCATCTACCATAGAGGGATTAGTGTTCCTAACCAAAGGGGTAGCCATTTGTAAGTTATACACAAGTAATCCCATAAAGTAGGGAAATATATCCTGTGCAATTTGCTCTACTAGGTTTTGAGGCACTTGAATAATTTTTTCCTGTAATTTAGCTGTTTTCATTCTTTTCATATTTTATCCTTTCTTAATAATTGGATTAAAGTTTTTAACATTATATCTTTTTCCTTTTGTATCTAAAGTTAAGTGAATTTCATCACTAAAGATATCATCTATTGATAAAAGTTCAGAAGGTATCTCCATTTTGACTATAGTATCTCCATACCCCTGTATTTCCCCATCAGATTTAGTAGAGAAAAAAAGTTCCCGTTCTTTCCCCAACATAATTCCTTTAGTTATTTCTTCTGCTGACTGTAGATTTGTAGCATGATATACTGTAACATTCCCAAACTGATCAATATCTGCACCAACCTCTTCTAGTTCCTCTATCATGTCCTCTATATCAAGAAGATGATCTCCAGAGATTCTTTGACTTAAAGGTTTAGTTTCCTTTTCATATATGTTAGGGTTTCTTCTATCCCAAGTTCCTATATTATCAACTGACTTTATTTGTTCTGGAAATAGAGTGATAAAAGATAATGAATCTCTGGAGTAATGACCATAAGCACTTGTAACCTGATAAGGCTCATAAATTACCCCATCAAATCCTACAGCAATGAGGGCTTCATATACTTTTTTAGGAGGCTTTTTATCTAAGAAAAATTGATTGATAAAAGCATTCTGTACAGTATCATGTTTCTCTCCCTCTTTCCCATAATACATGTTAGGATCAATTTTAAACCTTAACAGTTTTCTTAATTCTAATATTTCTT
>PWOK01000084.1 GCA_003557445.1 Halanaerobiaceae bacterium | reverse complement strand
AATTAAAGGTCTGGTAAGTAATAATCTTTTCCCTGTTTCATAGGACCAGATATTATTACCATCAGTATCAAACACAAATATATTACCTTCATCAGACCCGACATATATCAGGCCATCAGCACTAACAGTTGGTCCATTTAAATTTCTTCCGGAAATTTTTTGAGTCCATAATTCGTTTTTCTGGCTATCCAGAGCTTTAAGATCTCCATAATTACTACCTATATAAATATTATTTTGATCATCAATATCTATCTGGTTAACCACTAAATTATAATGACCTGTTTCATATTTCCATTCAACTGTTTCCTCATTATCTAATAACTGGATAAGGTTCCCTTCTTTGTCAAAGGCCTTAACCATATAATCCCCGGAAACAATAATTTTGTCATCTGCAATAAAAGGATTACCCAGTTTCATATTGGTCTGTACCAAAGCAGACCATAATTTTTGACCCTCATAATCAACAGCATATAAAAATCCATCATTGGCTGTAACATAAATAGCATTCTCTCCCAGGGCAGGTCTTGACTTTATATCACGTCCTAGATTAACTGACCACTGCAGTGAACCTTCAGAATTAATTGCATAAAAATCACCATTATTATTACCTGCATATATAATACCATCATCATCTATTACAGGGCTGGAATAGATCGGACTACCTGTTTGATAGGACCAAATTATTTCTGCAGCTGCAGTTGTTTCTGTGTTCACTATTAAAACTGTAATCATAAAAATTAGTAAAAGAACTGATACAATAACAAAATATTTTTTTACCACAAAAAATACCTCCCTTAATTAAAAATTATTAAATTATAAACAAAAAGATTATGTAACCATACATATTCTCATCTTTCTTAATTATAATACATAAAATTTCAAAAAGCAAATACTAATATATACAAAAAAAAAGCCCCTGCCCTGCTGCAAGGGAAAATAAATTGCAGTCTTCTTTTTATTGAAAACCAAAAAATACCAGAACCATAAATGCCACAATATACAGAAAAGCAATTATCCCCCATCCAAATGTACGGAAAATTTTAAATAAGGTATTTAATTTCATGCTATCATCTCCTAAATTTATTATATAACTAAATAAAAAAAAAATCAAAAAATTTTTTAATTTATAATAAGAAAAAAGCAGGGGAAAAAACACCCCTGCTTTTATAGGATAAATCACTCTTCAGCTGAAATTTTTGTTAAAATCAGTATTAAATACAGGGCTGATAGACCAACAAGGATATATATCAGTTTTGCCAGCCAGCCAACACCTCCAAAAATGGTATCAACCAGGTCCAATTCAAACAGACCTACAAGACCCCAGTTGATTCCCCCTATAATAGTTAAAATATAGGCAATCCAGTCAAGTACAGATAATTTCATTTCTTTCACCTCCTTTATTGAAAAATTGAAAAATATAAAAAGAGAAGCTGAAAAAAAATAAATATGTTTATATTTTCATAATTGTACAAAAATAAAAATATTCCTTCTTTTTTTATTGAATATTTTTTATTTATTTTATATTAATTATTTCTAATCAAAATATAATTTTACCCTCTTGTAATATTATAATATTTAAGTTAAAATTGAATTAGAATATAAAATATAAAAAATATACTGTATACCTTATAGAAGGGGGTAATTTAAATGCATAATCTGAAAACCTTTATGTTTATGGTTGTTTTAACCTTGATTTTTGTACTATTTGGAAGTTTCTTTGGTGAAGGTGGCCTGATAATGGGTTTAGGCCTGGCAATTGTACTAAATGTCTTTGCTTACTGGAATAGTGATAAAATTGCCATCAAAATGACCCGCTCAAAGCCTTTAAGTGAAAAGGATGCACCGGAAGTACATGAAATTGTCAGACGTTTAAGTAATAAGGCCAGGATACCCAAACCAGATGTATATTTAACACCATCAGATCAGCCAAATGCTTTTGCCACCGGACGTAATCCTCAAAATGCAGCTGTAGCAGTGACCAGTGGAATTATAAGGCTGCTCAATAAAGATGAGCTGGAAGGGGTAATTGCCCATGAACTGGCTCATATAAAAAACCGTGATACCTTGATCAGTACTATTGCAGCAGTTATGGCCGGTGCTCTCGCTTTTATGGCCCGTATAGGAAGATTTGGTATGATATTTGGTGGACGCCGTAACCGGAGTGGTGGAGGAGCCCTGATTCAATTGCTGGCCTTTATCTTTATTCCCATAGCAGCTTTGATTATCAGAATGGCTATTTCTCGTTCCAGGGAATATCTGGCAGATGAAAGTGGTGCCCGTATTTCCGGTAATCCCGATGGCCTGGCCAGTGCCCTGGAAAAAATGCAATATCATGTACAGGGTAAACAGATGGAAGTAAATGAAGCAGCTTCACATATGTTCATTTTAAACCCTTTATCTGCCAGAGGTGGAGGCATGTCAAAGTTGTTTAGCAGTCACCCTCCAACAAATCAAAGAATAAGCAAATTGAGACAGCTTAGAAGATAAAATTTTATAAAACAGGGGATGATTTCTTTACTTCCCCTGTTTTTTTCTTTAGGTTTTAAAACTATTATTTCTTTCCCTTAGAAAAGTACTCATATAATCACCTGCTCTAGTTAATAAATAGTAAAAAACCGGTATAACATTTAAGGTTAAAAATGTAGCAAATACGAGACCAAAAATAACAACAATTGCCATCGGTGCCTGTAATTCTGCTCCTTCTCCAATACCCAGAGCCAGAGGAACCAGAGCCAGTATGGTAGTCATAGCAGTCATTAAAATAGGTCTTAACCTTACAGATGTTCCTCTAAGAATAGCTTCCCTTAACTGATAACCTTCTTCACGAAGTTGATTTATATAATCAAGTAAAACAATCACATTATTGACCACTATACCTACTAGCATAATTATTCCTATTAAAGCAGGTACTGTAATATTATGTCCTCCAAGTGTTAATCCTAGTAGAGAACCACTCAAAGCAAGTGGTACAGAAAGCATAATTATAAATGGAGATAATAAAGATTCAAACTGTGCTGCCAGCACAACATAAACCAGAAATATAGCAAGTATAAAAGCAAACAACAAACTGGAAAAAGCATCTCCCATTTCTTCCATTTCACCGGCAATTCGGTAACTATATCCTGCTGGAAGGTCAAAATCATTTAAAATATTTTCTAAATCCACCTGAACACTTCCAGCATCACGATCAACTATATCAGCAGTTACAGTCATTGTTCTTTCCTGATCAACCCTGTTGATCTGGACAGGACCTGTAACAAAATCCAGATCAGCTATCTCAGTCAGGGAAACAAAATTTCCTGCTGGACTCATTAATCTGATATCTTCAAGTGTTTGCAAGGGAGAATCTCCCTGAATGGCACTAACCCTAATATCATATTCTCTTCCAGCATGTCTCCAGCGGGAAGCAGTAGTACCTTCAAGAGTATTTTGAATTGTACTGGCAACCTGAGAAGCAGTAAGGGCATATTGATTTAAACGCTTTCTATTATAATTTATGTGAAGTTCAGGCCTTCCCTGCCCTATATCAGACTCAATTTCTTCAGTTCCCTCTATAGAAGCAACTAGTTGCTCAATTTCACCAGTTAAGTTTTCCAATATATCAAAGTCAGGACCACTAATTTCTACTGCCAGGGGTGCCCCAAATAAATCCGCACCCAGCATTTCACTTCCTGCTACTGAATAATCAATACCAGGAATTCGAGCAAGGTATTTTCTGCTTAACTCAATAAGTTCAGCAGTTGTTTTTTCTCTTTCAGTAGCCGAAACCAGTCTTACCTGTATTTGAGCTGAATCAGAACTAGCACTTCCTGTATCCAGAATACCCCCACTGCCAATATTACTAAAAACTGTTCTAATTTCAGGTTGTTCCTGTAAATAACCTTCAATTGATTTT
>PWOK01000289.1 GCA_003557445.1 Halanaerobiaceae bacterium | reverse complement strand
TGGTTACTTTATCAGCAAATAGCTTAATTTTTACTGTGGCATTATCCCTTTCAAATTCAGTTATTAAAGCAGGATAATATCCTTCAGCATTATACCATTTAAGCTGTTGATTCTGATAAATATTAAAACCACCTCTAACAATATCACTTGTTCCACGGTGAGGACATCTCCTGACCATCCATTCACCACTCATTTTGGTTAAAACTGCATGTCTGTCACCTTCCACCCCAATTGTTGCAGGATATTCTCTAAAATCAGTATAGGCACCATGTACATTAACTGCCAGTGTTAAAACAAACAAAAATATTAAAGAAAAACATAAAACATACTTAATAATTGCTATTTTTTTTGTTCTCATTAATTAAATCCTCCTTGTTTTTTTATTAATAAAAATGGTGCCCCCGGGAAGAATCGAACTCCCGCATCCGGTTCCGGAGACCGGTGCTCTATCCACTGAGCTACAGGGGCATATAATTTTAAATTTTAATCTGCCTATAATTCTATCAAATAAAGAGCCTCACTGTCAACATATTGATTGACTTTTTAACTTTGCTCATTTATTTTTGTTATAAATTGGTTGTTAATTCAGACATAAATAAATATAGTCCTGTTTATAATATATAATGCAGTATACTGCAAAACCAAAGCAAAAGGAGTGAATATATGAACCAAATAGTAAACAATTTGAAACAGGTTAAACAGAATTTAAATAATATCAACTCACGTATTAACCAGCATGTAAATGATATGCAACAACTTTCACAGATGTTTGGGCAGTCCTTCCAGGCCCTGGATAACTGTGAAAGAATAGCTCAGACACAAAGTACCGGTACTCAAAGTAACTTTACTGGTAGTAATTATCAGGGAGGTTTTGGAACCAGTCAATATACCGGAAATAATACTGGATATCAGAAACAATTCTATACCAGTCAAAGACATTCCGGTGCTCCAGCAAGTCACAGTTTAAACACAATGGACAATGATATAACACCAGCATATTATAATATGAAACAAAACAATCCCAATAATCTATCAGGCATGAATACTGCCAACCAGCAGTATACCGGTAGAAGTGCCAACCAGAACTTCAATTCTGGCAGTCAATACAGTGGTATGAACAATACCTTAAATAATGTTAACCAGAAATTTTCTGATTTAAACAATTACAGTACTGCCAATGAAATGTATACCGGTACCAGTGCAAACTCTCAAAACCTGAATAACAATAGAAACTATTAAAAAGTATATCATTTACTTCAGGGATAGGTGCTCACCTATCCCTGTTTTTGTTCAATATATTCTTCCCATTTATTGTACAGCTTACTCAATTTACTTTCCAGTAAATTATATTCTTTTTTTAACTCTCTTAGTTTTTTAAAATCATCAAGATTATCAGGTGAAACCATCTTTTTTTCCAGCACTTTTAATTTATCTTCAATATCTATAATTTTCTTTTCTGTCTGCTGTAGTCTTTTTTTTCTGCGGTTTTCCCTGTTTCTTTTTTCTTTTAATTTATGATAATCACTTTTGCTTTCTTTATTTTCCTGTTTGTTTTTTTCTCCATTATTGTTATCAACTGATAACTGTTCCCTTTTTTCTTTTTTTTCTCGATAATAATCATAATTACCATAGTATTTTGTAAGGGAACCCTGGTTAAGTTCATAGGTTAATTCTGTTACTTTATTTAAGAAATAACGGTCATGTGAAACTATTAAAAAGGTTCCCGGGTATTCTATCAGGGTATCTTCTAAAACCTCCCTTGAGGGTAAATCCAGGTGATTTGTTGGCTCATCCATAATTAAAAAATTATAATTACCCAGCATTAACTGTAACAATCTTAATCTGCTTTTTTCTCCACCACTGAGATTGGAAACCTTTTTAAAAACTTCATCCTCTTTAAATAAAAATGCTGCCAGAAAATCTCTGGCCTGACCTTCAGTCATGGAGATTTCCCGTCTTAAAGCAGTTATCAGGTCATCATCTGGATTAAAACCATCAAATTCCTGACTGTAATATCCTGTTTTAACACTGGCTCCAAATTTTATATTACCACTGTCAGCTTTCATTTCATCCATTATGATCTTCAGTAAAGTGGTTTTACCGGTCCCATTATCTCCAACAATAGCAATCTTTTGATTAAAGTAAATATGCAAATCAAGGTTTTTTAATATCTGTTCCCTGGAAAAACTTTTTGACAGGTTTTCCACCTTTAAAACTTCATCACCACTTCTTTTAGCAATTTCCAGATCAAGATTCATTTTTCTGTTTTTCTTTTCCGGTTTTTCTATCTTATCCATTCTTTCCAGTCTTTTTTCCATACTTTTTGCTCTTTTAATCAGTTTTTCCTGACACCAGTTTCTCAGTCTGTTAATTGATTCTTTTATTTGTTTAATCTCTTTCTGCTGGTTTTTATATTTATGCATTTTCTGTTCAAATCTTTTTTTTCTTTCCTCAAGATAATAGGAGTAATTACCCTGATATATTTCTGCTTTTCCATTTTCCAGTTCTATTATCCTGTCCACAACCTGATCCAGAAAATAGCGGTCATGGGATATAATTACCACTGCTCCTGAATAATTGTCCAGATAATTTTCCAGCCACTGACTGGATTTTATATCCAGATGATTAGTCGGTTCATCCAGTAATAAAAGGTCAGGTTCAGATAATAATAATTTAATTAGTCCAAGCCTGGTTTTTTCTCCTCCACTTAATATTTCAACCTTATTTTCAAGTTCATCAGAATCAAAACCAAGCCCTGAGGCCACCCGGCGAATCTTACTTTCAAATTGATAGCCTCCCTTTTTTTTAAACTTTTCCTGTAACTTACTGTATTCATCCATTATTTTTTTTAGTTTTTCTGGTTTTCCCTGTTGACTGATTCTGGTAATTTTTTTCTCTATCTCTGTTATTTTTTCTTTTAAAATTATCAGGTCATTAAAAACAGTTTTCATCTCCTGATAAAGGGTATTTCCCTGATTTACATCAGGTATCTGACTCAAATAACCAATTTTAATGTCATTTTTTATTGAAATTGCACCCTCCTGATAATCCTCCTGTCCGGTAATTAATTTGAAAATGGTTGTTTTACCGGAACCATTGGCCCCAATCAGGGCCACTTTTTCTCCCTGATTAATATTCATGGAAAAACCATCAAGCACAGTATTTATCCCATATGATTTTTTTATCTGATTTATATTGAGAACTGTCATTTAATTGCACTCCTATTCCAGATAATCAAACTCCATGGGGCCTATTTTTACTGTATCCCCATCCTTTAATCCAGCTTTTTTCATCTTTTGATTTAAATCATTATGCCTCAGGATCCTCAACATTCTTCTTACTGCTGCTTCATTATCAAAATTAGTTTTATCTATTAAATCTTCAACCAGAGAACCGGTTATTACATAAAGATCATCCCTGTTTTTGCTTCTTTTGATAACTATTTTTCTTTCTTCTTCAGCAAAATCAGGTTTAATGATAACTTCAGGCTCCTCTTCTTTTTGTTCTAATTCCTGTTCAGAAAGGTCTTCCAGTTCCTGTCCTGTATGATATATTAACTCTTGAATACCTTTTTGAGTTACTGCAGAAATGGGGAAAACCTCATATCCCTTTTCTTCCAGGCTTGATTTTACCTCTTCTATTTGATTATCATCCTGAACTAAATCTATTTTATTTAAGGCAATTATCTGCGGTAATTGTGCCAGTTTTTCCTTGTAATTTTTAAGTTCATTATTAATAATCTCAAAATCTGATAAAGGATCACGGCCCTCACTGCCAGATACATCAATCATATGGATCAGAAGTCTGGTTCTTTCCAGATGTTTTAAAAACTCATCTCCCAGTCCTACACCTTTATGAGCTCCCTGAATTAACCCCGGAATATCAGCCATAACAAAAGA
>PWOK01000341.1 GCA_003557445.1 Halanaerobiaceae bacterium | reverse complement strand
TATGATAAATGAAAAAATTGCACTTATCACTGGTGGTGCACGTGGAATAGGTTATGGAATTGCCAGTTTGCTTGCTGAAGAAGGTTATGGTATAGCCATTTTTGATATTATTGCTGAAGAAAAAGTTAAAGAAAACATGAAAAAATTAAGTGAAAAAGGAAATACTGTTTATTATTTTCAGGGAGATTTAACTAAAAATAAGGACAGGAAAAAATTTTGTAATAATATTATGAATAAATTTGGTAGAATAGATATCCTTGTTAATAATGCTGGTGTTGCTCCTAAAGAAAGAAATGATATTCTAGAAATGACAGAGGAAAGTTTTGACTTTGTTATTGGTGTTAATTTAAAAGGAACTTTCTTTTTAACACAAAAGGTAGCCACTATAATGGAAAAAGAAGTTAAAAATAAATTAAATATAAAACCAAAAATTATTAATATAGCCTCAATTTCTTCCTATACTTCCTCTCCTTCCCGAGGGGAGTACTGTATGTCTAAAGCTGGAGTAAGTATGTTAACTAAATTATTTGCACATCGCCTTGCAGAATCAGGTATTAATGTATATGAAATAAGACCAGGTATAATTTATACAGAAATGACCAAAACTGTAAAAAACAAATATGATGATTTAATTAAAGAAGGTTTAACTCCCATAAAAAGATGGGGTTATCCTGAAGATATAGCAAAGGCTGTTTCTGTTTTATGTTCAGGAAAACTGGATTTTTCTACAGGTGAAGTTATCAATGTAGATGGCGGTTTTCATTTAAGGAGGCTATGATATGATAAAGGACAGAATTACGATAAATGATAGGAAACTGGACATATATAGTTTAAACACAGTAGTGGTTGGAAGTGGAGCTGCTGGTTTTAATGCAGTAGATAGATTATATGAACTGGGACAGAAAGATATTGTTCTTTTAACAGAAGGGATTAATAAAGGTACATCTAGAAATACTGGTTCAGATAAACAAACATATTATAAATTATCTCTATCAGGAAATGCAAGTGATTCTGTTTATGAAATGGCCAGAACACTTTATGAAGGTGGCAGTATGGATGGAGATCTGGCTCTGGTAGAAGCAGCCCTCTCAGCTCAATCTTTTTATCGACTGGTAGAAATAGGGGTTCCTTTTCCCCATAATAGGTATGGTGAATATGTAGGATATAAAACAGATCATGATCCCAGAAAAAGAGCAACATCAGCCGGACCTCTAACATCCAAATTTATGACAGAGAATCTGGAAAAAGAAGTAAAACAAAAAGATATTGAAATATTTGATGGATATCAGGTTATTGGGATTTTAACAAAAGATAAAACAGCTCTGTGTTTAATTGCCCTTAATCTAAATGAATTAAAAAACAAGGATAAAAGATATGTTCTGTTTAATACTACAAACATTGTTTATGCTACCGGAGGACCTGCTGGTATGTATTTAAATTCAGTTTATCCAGAAAGTCAAACAGGGGCCACGGGTATTGCTTTTGAGGCTGGAGTTAAAGGTAAAAATTTAACTGAATCACAATTTGGAATAGCTTCCACAAGGTTTCGCTGGAATTTATCTGGAACATATCAACAGGTATTACCCAGGTATATTTCAACAGATCAAAATGGAAATAATGAAAGAGAATTTTTGTATGAATATTTTAAAGAACCTGGTAAGGCTCTGGATGCAGTTTTTCTTAAAGGTTACCAGTGGCCTTTTGATCCCCGTAAAGTTAATAATTATGGTTCTTCTCTGATTGATATTTTAGTTTATAATGAAACTGTTAATAAAAATAGAAGAGTCTGGCTTGATTATACCAGTAATTCAGAACCGGTATCAAAAAATGGAAAACTGGATTTTACTCTACTGGGAAAAGTAAGTTATGATTATCTAAAAAACTCAAATGCTTTGTTTGGTACACCTATAGAGAGACTTAAAAAAATGAATCAACCAGCCATTGATCTTTATAAAAAAAATGGAATTGACCTTGAAAAAGAATATCTGGAGATAGCAGTTTGTGCTCAACATAATAATGGTGGTTTGAGTGGAAATATATGGTGGGAAAGCAATATAAAACATTTTTTTCCGGTGGGAGAAGTTAATGGTTCCCACGGGGTATATAGACCAGGTGGTAGTGCACTGAATTCAGGTCAGGTTGGGAGTACCAGAGCTGCTCAATATATTTCCAGTCATTACCAGAAGGATCCACTAAAAATTAATGAGTTTATTAATCTTATTAAAGAACAAATTAATAAAAAAATAAATCTGGGAGAGACCCTGATTAAAAATAGAACAAAAAGCAATAATATTAACAAACAAAGACAAATACTAGGTCAAAGAATGAGTTATTATGGTGCCCATATTCGTTCCAGAGAAAAAGTGAAAAATGCAGCAAAAAAAGCAAAAAAACAGCTTAATAATTTTGAAAAAACCAAACTATCTGATATTAATGAACTAGGAACTGCTTTTAAAAATTATGATCTATTAATTGCCCAGTATGTTTATTTATCAGCAATTGCTAATTATATTGACAGAGGAGGGAAAAGTAGAGGTTCTTATTTAGTATATAGTAAAGAGGGCAAATTACCTGTAAATAAGCTGCCTGAAAGTTTTAGGTTTTCTTTATCTGATAATTCTCTAAATAATTTAATACAGGAAATTTCCTATAATAAACAGGAAAAGAATTGTTTAATAAAATGGAGAAATAAAAGAAATATACCAGAAAAAAATAATTGGTTTGAGAATATTTGGAGTCAATATAGAAAAGGGAAGATAATTAAATAAGATAAGTATATAGTTATGTTAATAATATATTCAAAAAATGAAATATTAAAGAATATGAGGTGTATATATAATATGGTTTTTTCAAACGACAAAATAAATGCAGGAGTATCCTATTATCCAGATCATTGGCCTGAAGAAGACTGGGAAAGAGATTTAAAATTAATCAAAAAAAGTGGACTTGATATTATTCGTTTTGGTGAATTTTCCTGGTGTTGGTTTGAACCAAAAGAAGGAAAATTTGATTTTAATAATTATGATGAATTTATGAATCTTGCAGATAGGATAGGATTAAAAGTAATATTGTGTACTCCAACTGCTTCTGCTCCTTCCTGGTTACATAATAATTATCCAGAGGTAATTTTAAAAGATCAGCATGGGAGAAAAGCTGACAGGGGAAGACATATGACCTGTTATGATCATCCTACAGCAAGGAAAATAGCAGAACGTGCCATTATTAAACTTGCTAAAAATTATAAAGAGCATCCTGCTTTAATTGCCTGGCAGATAGGTAATGAACCAACTCTTGGAGAATCAGGTAATATAAAACGTTTATTTGGTTATAATTTAGAAACAGTTGAAAAGTTTAGAAAATATTTAAAAGATAAATACCAGATATTGGAAATATTAAATAAAAAGTGGGTAAATAATTTTTATGGGAGACTATATTCTGATTGGGAGGAAATCGAACCACCTAAAAGACCTCGTAGCCCCGGTTTATGGCTGGAATGGTTAAGGTTCAGAAATAAAAATGTAACAAATTATATTAGGTGGCAGATAAAATTATTGAGAAGTATTAAAAATGATTTTATAATAGGTACAAATATTCCTGAAACTAATCCAAACAGGAGCAGTCTTTTTGGACAGAATTATTGGCAACAATGTAAGGGACTTGATTATGTAGGATTAGACATATATGCTTATAGGGATAATAAGTATGAAGAAACAAAAAAAATTGGTTATTCCTGTGATTTAATAAGATCAGCTGCAGATTCTGCTGGAGCAGAATTCTGGATTAGTGAAACTCAGGCAGGACCACATAAGAGACCCTGGAGGATGACTTTTGTTGGTGGATTATGGGGACCAGATTTTTTAAAAAGATCTACAGAAAATTTTGTAAAATATGGTGCAAAAAATAT
>PWOK01000257.1 GCA_003557445.1 Halanaerobiaceae bacterium | reverse complement strand
GCCATAATATTATATACATTATGCTTTCCAGGGATTTTTAGTTTAGAAATATGACATATCTTTTTCTTTTTTTCGTATTTACTTTGATTGTTTTTACTAAAATTGCTAAGTATTATGTTTCCGTTTTGAAAATAAGCGCCCTTTATGTGCTCTTGTTCCTGACTGAAATAATATTTTTGTGCAGGAGTTGCACTTTTAAAGCTGGTTACTAAAGAATCATCAAGATTTAAGATAGCTTTTCCACTTTTCTGTTGAAAACGAACAATATTCTTCTTAGCTTCTACATAGTTTTGCATAGTACCGTGTAAATCTAAGTGGTTTGGAGTAATATTGAGAACAACTGCAATATGAGGACTTATAGTTATTAGTTCAAGCTGAAAACTACTGAGTTCAAGAACAACTAGTGTATTTTTATCCATTTCATCCAAATGTTCAATTAAGGGATTACCAATGTTTCCACTTCAGCTATTACCGGGGATATAGGAGTGAGTCCGATTGCTTCTACAGCTATTACCGGATTTTCACTGACAATGGATTCCAGTGGTGAATTTGCAACATCCGATCAAATTACTGGAAAAGTATATGCTGCCGATTATGCTGCTCCCACACCTGCCAATCTTACTACAGCAGTAAATGATAAGAACGCGGCTTACACTGATGCAGCAGGAAGAGCTGCTGATTATACCGAATTGTACGACGGAAAGCTAAGTGGTAAAACACTTGAACCCGGGGTTTACAAGTGGAGTACTGGTGTTTTAATTAATGATGGTGATGTCATCCTTGATGGTACAGCAAACGATGTCTGGATTTTCCAGATTTCTGGACAATTAACCCAGGCCGCTAATACCAGTATTATTCTTACAGGTAATGCTCAGGCTGAAAATATTTTCTGGCAGGTAGCTGATACTGTTTCAATTGGATCTGGGGCCCACTTTGAGGGAATTGTACTGGGCTGGAAGAATATTACTCTGGATACAGAGGCCTCGGTAAATGGACGGCTGTTTGCCTTGACTGAAAATGTTACTTTAATCAAAAATATAATTACAGAACCTCAGTAAATGTAGTATTTATAAAACAACACTAGAAATCAGGTGAAAATGTGAAAAATAATGTATGAGATATAGTGTAAGAATTAATTCAGATGAGCAAAACCGCTCTCTGTTCTTGAGAGTGGTTTTGTTCTAAAATAAAGGAATTAAAGAATATCTTTTAAAATAAAAATATTTTTTGTTAGTAGTTATAAATCTCTATGGCCATAGGCTATAGAGATTTAAGTATTTTTAAGTAAATATTTTCGACAAAAAATTACAATAAAAGATAAAGGAAAATAGTTTTCTTTATAGAAAGTTAATATAGTAAAGAAAAAATTATATCAGTTTTATAAAAAAATGTGTTCTGGATGACATAATGTTGTCACAGGTATCTGTTATAATATAAATGAAAAAGAAAATTAAAATAAAACTAAAAAGGTAATATATGATATAATCAATTGGGTTGCAGGTGGAAATTTTGAGAGGAGGTAATCAAATTGAACTTTGATCATAGCAATCACAAAAAAATAATTATTATAATTATGGATGTATTATTACTTAACTTTTCTTTATTTTTGAGTTTTTATCAGCGTTTTCAGGCAGACTGGCTAAATTATTTTAATTATACATATTTTTTATTAATTACAATTATAGGATTGGGTTGTTTGCATTATTCTCACCTATACAATAAACTATGGAAATATGCCAGTATTTCGGAATTATATTCTATATTTAAAGCAACTTTTATACTAAACCTTGTTTTTGCCATTTATATATTTGTTTTTAGCACTGAGATACCATACAGTGTTGTTATATCGAATATAACTTTTAATATTCTCTTTTTGGGTTCATTGAGATTTTTTATTCGTCTGATGACAGAATTTAAAAATAAAGTAAAATACAACAGCAAAAAAAGAAATATATTGATTGCTGGAGCTGGAGATGCAGGAGAAATGTTAATCAGGGAGATGAGAAAACACCCTGAACTTGATAAAAAAATTATTGGTCTTATTGATGATGATCCTGCCAAAAAAGGGCTTGAAGTTCACGGAATAAAGGTGTTGGGAAACCGTTATCAAATACCAGAGATTATTGAAAAATGTGATATCAAAGAAATAATTATTGCCATACCATCTGCCTCTGGAAAGGATATAGAAGAAATATATAATTATAGTCAGCAGGATGATGTAACAGTTAAGATCTTTCCAGGTGTTTATGAAATGATAGATGAGAGTTTCAACTTAAACCATATACGGGAGATAAAAGTTGATGATTTATTGAAAAGAGAACCAATTGAATTAAATAATGATAATATTGCAGCTTATCTGGAAGGAAAGAGTATTTTAATTACTGGAGGAGCAGGATCAATCGGTTCTGAAATATCGCGTCAGGTGGCTCGTTATAATCCTTCAAATATTATTATACTGGATATTAACGAAAACAGTAGTTATTTTTTAGAAAGAGAAATGCAAGAAAAGTTTGCAGGAATTAATATATCAACTGAAATTGGCAATATACAGGATCTGGACAGGCTCTTTTATGTTTTTGCTAAATATAAGCCTGATGTTGTTTTTCATGCAGCTGCTCACAAACATGTACCTTTAATGGAAAATAACCCTGAAGAAGCAGTGAAAAACAATATATTTGGAACCCTGAATGTGGCCAGAGCAGCAGATCAGTTTTCAGTAGAAAAATTTGTTTTAATTTCCTCAGATAAAGCTGTAAATCCCACAAATATTATGGGTGCAACAAAAAGAGCAGCTGAAATGGTTATACAGTCAATAAATAAAGAAAGTAAAACTGAATATATGGCTGTAAGATTTGGTAATGTTCTTGACAGTAATGGTAGTGTAATCCCTATTTTTAAAAAGCAAATTGCACAGGGTAAACCTGTAACTGTTACTCATCCAGAAGTAACCAGATATTTTATGACTATTCCCGAAGCATCTCAGCTTGTAATTCAGGCCGGTGCCCTGGGAAAAGGGGGAGAAGTTTTTGTCCTTGATATGGGAGAACCGGTTAAAATAATTGATCTGGCGGAAAACTTAATCAGGCTTTCCGGTTTAAAACCGGGCAAAGATATTAATATAGAAATAACAGGGTTAAGACCGGGAGAAAAATTATATGAAGAATTACTTAATGATGATGAAAATATAGCTACAGAACATGAAAAAATATTTATTACAGAAATAAATGGGATTAACAAAAAAGAACTTAATGAACATTTATTTAAGCTGCAAAAAAGGGTTCAAGAAATTAAAATTGAAGGAATAATAGAATGCCTTTGTGATTTCATAAAAGGTTATCAACCTAAAAGAAATAATATCAGGAAAGATAAAATTGACCGGAAAGCTTTGAAAAAAGCAAGAGAAAAAGCTTTTCTGATCAGAAAAATGATAGATGAAACAGCAGCTTCAGATTAAAAACTGTTGTTAGTAAAAAAAAGTGAGATAAACGAAAAAGAGCAGGATATTTTTATTCCTGCTCTTTTGTGTTTCGACAAAAACCGGGAGGTGTCTGACACCTGTCGGTTTTTGTCGGAGGTTTTAATTCAGTCTATTTTTTTTTAATCCAGATGAAGGAAATAGGGAAACATTATTGAAATATATATTATAGGAAAAACGAAAGGGTAATGTGATGAAAAAAAGAAAACGGTTACAGGGTATTCCTTTAATTGATAAAATATTTTATGGGTCAGGTAATCTTGGTTATGGTATTATTTTTCAATCTTTAAATTCTTATATTGTTTTCTATGCAACTGCTATTTTAAATATTCCCGGTATTCTTGTTGGTCTGGCTGTTGCTATCAGTGTTATCTGGGATGGTTTTACTGATCCTCTTATGGGGTATATTTCCGATAAGACTAATTTGAGTTATCTGGGAAGAAGACATATTTATAT
>PWOK01000090.1 GCA_003557445.1 Halanaerobiaceae bacterium | reverse complement strand
AACTCATCCACCTCTTCATCCTTCAATCCAAACATCTTTAACAAAGAACTAATAATCCTTTCACTGGCTCTTCCATCTCCATAAGATAGCCATCATATTATACTTATTATCATCCTGTAATAGTTTATTACTCTCTGCTATGATTTTTTCTCTATTTGTACCTACCAGTTTTACTGTTCCTGCTTCAATGGCTTCCGGTCTTTCTGTAGTATCGCTTAACACCAGTACCGGTTTACCCAGGCCAGGTGCTTCTTCCTGGATACCTCCTGAATCAGTTAGAACTAAATATGATTTGGCCATTAGATTGGCAAATGGTTCATAGTCCAGTGGTTCGATTAGATGAACTCTATCCAGGTCTGATAAGATTTTATCCACTATCCTTCTTACCTTTGGGTTTAAATGAACTGGAAAAACAACTTCAGAATCCTTATTTTCCAGAACAACCTGTTTTATAGCTTCAAAAATGTTTTCCATTGGTTTACCCAGGTTTTCCCGGCGGTGAGCTGTAACCAGTATCATCTTTTTATTATCAAAATCCAGATTATTCAATACAGGATTATCAAACTTATAATCGTCTTTTACTGTTTCCAGCAGGGCATCAATTACAGTATTACCGGTAATAAATATATTTTCCTGATCAACATTTTATTTTAAAAGATTTTCTTTTGATAATGAAGTAGGGGCAAAATTAATATCTGATAATACTCCTGTTAAATGCCTGTTCATTTCCTCTGGAAATGGTGAATATTTATTATTGGTTCTTAATCCTGCTTCTACATGTCCAATCTTTATTTGTTGATAAAAAGCTGATAAAGCCCCAACAAAGGATAAAATTTAATTCAAATTCTTTTTTTTTTTTTTGCTTTTTATAAAAAATAAATATTACTCCTCATAGGTTTTTAAAGGAATAATACCGGTCTGGAAATTGTGGTTAGTTTTTAAAAGAATATTTCCTTTTTCTGACTCCTTAGACAAATTTCGACAAAAAGCGGGAATTACCCGGTACCGTATCATGTCTTGAATCAAAAATCTATTCATGATAGAATTAATAATGTAAAAACTACTCAAATTATAATACCCTATCAAAATTTTTACCCGAGGGGATATTTCTTATGAAAAAAGAAGATATTTTAAAATATTTAAAAATTTTAAACACAAAGCTTAAACAGAAAGGAATCAAAGGACAAATAGGTTTGTTCGGGGGAACTGTAATGTGTTTAGCTTTAAATGCCCGAAAGTCAACAAAAGATATTGATGCCATATTCAAACCTAAAGAACAAATTTATAACTTTGTCCAGGAAATTGCTAATGAACAAAATTTACCAGCAGATTGGTTAAATGATTCAGTAAAAGGCTACCTCTCAGAAAACAATCAAATGAAAGTTTTTAAGAATATGAGCCATTTAACTATTTATATACCATCGCCAGAATATATGTTAGCAATGAAATGTATATCTGCAAGATTAGAAGGCTCAAAAGATATAGATGATGTTATTTTTCTTATAGATTATTTGAACATTAAATCAGTAGAAGAAGTATTAAAAATAATTGAAAAATATTTTCCTCCAAAAAGAATCCTGCCCAAAACAAAATACTTTTTAATTGAACTATTTCAGCAAAATAAGGTGGGTGAAAAAAATGAAAATTAAAGATATGGTTAAATTGACTGCCCAAAATCCTGATAACTTCGAAATAAATTTAGGAAATTTCCTTGATAATTTTTATAATTGTAATACTAAAGAAAAAAAAGAACTGATTAGAGAAGAACCAGAGAGTTTCAATAATATTTCTAAACAAAAATATGCATTCATCGCTTCAGCTGTAGAAAAATTATGTAATGACTCAGGTATAAAACCTCCAAAATGGGTCTTTAAAGAAAAATATTTTTTAAAAGAACCCATGTTCGCCTTGAATGCTCAGGGTGATTTAAGAACAATTCTATTAGTAGAAAGTCCTAATGAATTTCTAGTAAGAAATATTTTTGTTTCCGACAACTGTCTACAAAGAGTATAAAATTATTTTTATTACTTTTTTCTTTTAAATCATTATAATCAATATGTTCATTTACATTCATTAAATATTTTATTGCTGACTGGATAAATTCATTAGTATCTTCAGTATCATCTAATTTTTTTATCTTTTTTAAAAAGTCTTCAAGACGTTCAACAAATTCAGCTGTTCCGGCATAACTTAATAATTCTAAAACCATTATTAATTTTAAACTTCCCTTAATTACTGGATCATCATAGGGAGAAAAATCGTATATTATATATTCAAATTCAGGAAAATAGGGTTTAACCTCAACAGGATATTATTTCTGATAGTCACTAAATCCTCTGTATCGGTATTTTTTATTGTCTTAATTAACTCATCAGAAAGTTTCATATTAAATTTGTTTTCAAGTGAAGTAACAACAAAAAATAAACTCAATTACGCGATAATTGATTACAAAAAACTATTCTCATCTATTCTAAGCAACACCTCTTATATTTCTTGCCACTACCACAGGGACAAGGATCATTTCTTCCTATTTTTTTCTTTGTCTTCATATTTATAACATTAGATCTACCAGACTTAAACTCAAATGGTTTATCAGGTAAAGGCCTTAAATTTGGCTTCTCATATTTCTCAAAAATTTCATGAGGAGTATGTCCATTATTCTCCCATATTCTAGTATGGTTAGCCAGTTCCATGACCAGCTCCATTACCTCTTTTACCTGTTTTTCATCTTTAAAATTAACATTTCTAAAATTAAATAAATCAATAATTTGATTAATATCAAAATTCATTTGACAAATCAGCTGAATATCATCACATAAATTATCAGCTTTAAACTCATCACCCTTAAAAATATTTTTCTTAACATATTTAAATAGATTCCGATATTGTTTGTTTTTTTCAAAATACAAATCATCCCTGTACTTCAAAAGTTCCTCTTTATCAGGGATATAAAAAGGTTTATCTTTTCTTTGTCTTAACTGGTTATCAAAATCATCCTCTTCTATTATACTTTCATGAACAAAGTACTCTCCTTCTATAACTACAAAGTTATTTTTTAGATTAACATTTTCACTATGTTCAATCTTTGAAATTTGCTCATTATTTTGCATATTATATATTTCTATTACTTTATTCCTGTGAACTATACCATAAAGATTTGTCAGTGAAATAATATAATCAATTATTGTACTCATTATTACCCTCCTTGTTTTGCTGTCAACTTCATCTGCATGATCTCATCATAGTTTTTTTAAATTTTTCTTTATACATTTTACCACCTTATGATAAACATTAAAAAAAACACAATTTGAATAAAATTATACCATATAATACTTTTTACTGTTTTCATCCCTTCATTTAATTCTTCTTCAGTAAAATGAGGGATGTTTTCTGTTCTAATTTTTTTACTGGTGCTATTTTGATTGCTTCTTATCTGGTAACAAAGGACAAAATTAAATTCAAATTCTTTTTTTTTTTTGCTTTTTTTATAAAAAATAATTATTCCTCACAGGTTTTTAAAGGATTAATACCGGTCTGGTAATTCTGATTAGTTTTTTTTCTGCCTTCTTCGACAAAATTCAGCAAAAACCGGGAATTACCCGGTACCGTAGCGAGCGTTGAGCGAGCTTGCTATTATCTTCTATGTATTTAAATGACTGAGGTGCATGAAAATCATCAAAAACCTTTTGCCTTTTTCCAATATTAATTTAAATTGTTTCTCACTTAGTTTTAAAATTGACCAACGTTCATCTCTATCCAGTCCAACTTCATCTGCAAGATCTCGTCGTATAAGCCTTTTTTTTAATGCAGCATTATATGTCATTTTTATTGTATAACATTTTCCTCTATTATACCAGTAATTTAAATTAACTCTATCAAAAATACTATATGTATTTGCGTATTCAAAAAAATTATTAAAATTATTAAATTCTTCTTTAGATTT
>PWOK01000318.1 GCA_003557445.1 Halanaerobiaceae bacterium | reverse complement strand
TTTTATTTCCCAATCAGGACTTCTACTCTCATCAACACCTATAAGTCTATCATTGGCATAAAATTCAATTCTTCTTATATTTATATCACTATCAGCTTTACCCTTAACTGTCATTGAACTCCAGGGTTCAATTTCTTTATCTGGATCAATGTTAGTGATTGAAATCATTGGAGAAATATCACTTTCTGTTAATTCTACTGTTTGAGAATCAAGTGTTTTTATGGTTTCCCATCCATCAAGACGGAAAACAGCTGTAAACTCATGTCCTGCAGTAAGATAAACATTTCCATCATGTGCTTTAACCATTGTAGTGTGAAAATGTTCTCGTCCAAAAGTAATATTTTTTATTTCCATACCTCTTTCAGCTTCTTCATAATTAAAGGAGCCACTCCTACCGGCCAATTCCTGTAAAAACAGGCCATCAGCTGTCATTAGATATATTGAACCCATTTCTCCACTGAGAGCAAAAACATCTTCTCCTTCTCCATCATGACTAAAAGAAGGCCCTATAAAACGAGTAGGATAAACTATATGTCCTGTATCCCTCGCTGTAAAATCCATATTTCTGGTATAATATATCCATCCTTCAGTTTCTCCATGTACTCCCTGTAAATATCCTCCCTCTGAATCACTATCTTTTAATAAAAACCAGTCACTATTAGTATATAAAACATTTCCACCATTATGACAATCAACTAAATTTGGGTCTATACGTGGATTTTCTTCGAATTTATCTATATCATATACTGGAATACCTTCATCAGTAAAAGATGGAGCTGGCAGATAACCACCATATCCAAATCTAACTGATAAATCATCATGTACATAAATACGTATGGAATTCATTTCTGTTCCTCTTTTATCCCGTTTAAACACCTGTATTTCATCTGCTCTTACATGTCTGTCCCTGTTTAAGTCAGACCAAACTACAACCTTCCTTCTGGTATTAAGTCCATCTGGAAAATGTTTTTCAACTATTTCATCATAATCTTCCATCCAAAGCCCAAAACCTTCAGGACGTAAAAAATCTTCAGCAGCTGTAACAACTGCAACCGGATAGACCAATCCATCATCTTCTTCCATAAATATTGTGTTTCCATCACTAACCCTTAAAGTTCCATTAAAACTATTTGTCATATATTTTCTATCATCAATATAAATTGCATATTCAGGAGCTGCACCTTTAAAAGCATCCATTTCCATTTTAAAGTTCATTTTTTCACGGGGAAGCTGGCGAACATTATCCCAACTACCTAATTCAGGTCTTTCTATATCAGCACCATAATGAACAGGACCTCTGGTATATATTTTTGACAGTTCAGATGATCCTTCTTCCCAATCAATTTCAAATTCGAATCCACCATGATAACGGGTATCCTGACCGGATGCATAGTAAAACTTAGTTATATCTTCAGGGTCAATCATACCTCCACCACCATATTTAGGAGGACCATAAAAAGCTTTAATAAATTCTCCACTTTCATAATCCCAGAGGCTAACCCTTTTAGGAAGCTGACTGTGTTCAGCAACCCAGAGAACATTATTGGAATCAATAGCCATACCCATAGGTCTGGCCATTTGTAGTTCATTATATTCTCCAATTTGTTCTCCCCCGGGTTCTCCAATTGTTCTAATAAATTCACCACTTTTATAAAATATTTTTATCTGATGACTTGACCCATGATCAGATATCAAGAAATTTCCCTCTTCATCAATAAAAATTCTCTGTGGTTTTTCAAGATGATTGTTAAGAAAAGTTTCCTCCTCTATTATATTACCTTCTTCATCTATTTTTAATTTTAATATTTTACCTTCATCAAGAGCCAGATATAAATTTCCATTCTCATCAAAAGTAACACCTCTTGGTTCTTCATATTCCAGTTGATTTAGTTGTTCTCTCTCATGAAAATCTAAAATATAAAGAATATTCATTGCTCCAAAAGTTGTTGCAGCAATACCATCATGAACCGCAAGAGCTTCATCATGCCATTCATCTACCATAGAGGTTCCTCCCTCTGTTCTGACCCTCATATAGGTGTTTCCTCCACCATAACTGGAAACAGCATATATTCCACCATCTCTTATAGTATAGGCTCGATGAAACTCACTGGCTCTTTCTCCTGTATCAACAGCCAGATCTCTTCCACCATCCCAACCATACGAAATACCATAAATTTTATTACCATCAAGATCAGTCCAGATTATTGCATCTCCTGTTTCAGCAAGAGTAGATGTAATCAACATTTGAGATTCATCCTGTTCTCCTCTAAAGTTCCCCTCTCCAGGAGGCAAATAAGCAATAGAAGAAGGAGCAGTATGATCACTTAACCAGCCTCCTGAACCTCTTGATATCTGCCAGGGAGGATTACCAGGACTGTAAACAGGAAATTCATAAATCATACTAATACCTTTATGAAAAATTCCCCGAATTTGATAATTTCCTTCTTTTGCTGTCTCTCTTGTTATTTGATTATTATATAAATCACCTTCATTATAACCATCCCAGTAAACTGTATGTTCTCCTGCTTCAAAATACTTTTCACTAATTAGATTTCTTACTCTTCTGCCTTCCATATCTTCAACTACTAAAGTAACATAACCTGGTTCTTCTAATTCAAAAGAGTAAGGTATACCCTCTTCTGCATTCAAACCAATATTAAATAAAAAAACAATAGACATTATTAAAATAAGGAAAATATTTAAATTAAATTTTTTTTTCAAAAATAACACCTCTTTTAGTTTTTTAATTATGAAGAAACTTTTATCCTATCACAAATATTTTTTAAATATATTTACAATCTCTTTTATCTGCCTCCTTTACTATATAAAAATAAACTTTGCTTTTATTATGTTCCATCTTTAACTTCATCTGAAAGCTGTTAAAGTATTAAAAATATTAATATATTATTTCTATATAAAATTAAAAACACCTTCCTATAAAAGAGATTTTTTAGTTTTATTAACAATAATGGCTACAGATTTTCTCCTTTATATAATACTTTTTGTTTTTTTAAATATACAGCCAGAAACCATAGAAACATAAAAGATTTCCTGTTTTATCTCAACTCTGACACATCATTAACTAAATATCTCCTTAGCCTTCTGATAACTTTCAACTGTACCTATATCATATCTCTCTCCTTCAAACTTAAAGGCATAGAGTTCTTTTCGTTTTATTAACCAGGGAATAAAATTACCGGGAGCATCAGGATCATTTCCTTCTGCCAGGTATTTTTTTATTAAAGGCAGTGTTTCTTTTTTATATTTATAAAAAGGTGGTACTGCCAGGTTTGATTTTGGGTTGTCCGGTTTTTCTTCAAAATCTATTACTTTATTGTTTTCATCTATTTTTATTACTCCTGTTCTTTTAAGTCTTTCAATATCATTAATCTCATGAGCTGTTATACAGTCAGCATCACAAAAATTAACAAAATCGGTTAATTCAAAATCAAATAAGTTATCACTGGCTAATACTAATATATCTTCATTTATTTTTTCTTTTTCAATTACAAACTTTAAATCGGCAATAGCTCCCAATCTGTTTTCATTGGAAGTTGTTCCATCATTTAATACATTTATATTCTCATCTAATTGACTAAATTTTTCATAAAACTTATCATTGGTGACTAAATATGTATCTGTTATGATATCGACTTTTTCTATTTTATCTAAGATATCTTTTAAAATTGTTTTACTGTTTATTTTTAATAAGGACTTAGGTTTATTTTTTGTGATCGGATAAAGTCTGGTTGCATATCCTGCTGCTAAAATTATACATTTCATTTTTAACACACCTCACTGCTACAAAAACTACCAGAATTTAAAAGCTTCTTTTTAGCCTGGTTAAGTTTTCCCCACCTTTTAGGATAACGCTGACAGTGAGACATCTTTCTCTTAAACCAGGCTAATTTGCCCTTATTCAAGGACGAAGCTTTCTCAATTAGAA
>PWOK01000020.1 GCA_003557445.1 Halanaerobiaceae bacterium | reverse complement strand
TCCCAGGCCTCTTCATCCACCTCCTTACGCCAATTACGGGCTTTGGCGATTCGGGCTTCCCGTTTTGTTATCCTTTTAGGTTTATCGGATGAAAGGGTGATGTCGTCTTCGAACCCACCGCCCATGTCATCCATTCCTCCCATCCCCATATCCTCTCCGCCCATGCCACCGAACATACCACCGAAGGGGTCTTGTTCCACAGGTTCCTCGCTGAATTCGAACTCTCCGTCCTTGTAACGTATCAGTTCCAATCCGAGTTGCTGAAGCATCATCGCTTCCTGAATCCTGTTCATGCGTAATTGTGATTCAGGTAGTTGCGAATCAGGGTCAGCAGGGTCTCCATGCGAGGTCTGCAATGTGAAATCGGTTATGCTTGGATAGAAGGATTTCACCCATCTCAACGCCTTATCAACGAAAGCGAAGTCGTCATCAAGGGCACGGTCAAAAACGGTTATCTGTTGCGATTCGTTGTTCAGCCCACCCGATTGCGATACATCGGACATGAAGATGTTAGGAACACCGAACAACGCACATATCCTATCCCTTATCTCATTCTTCAACCCCAAGCGTTCCGAATAGGGTTCCATTGAGAGGGGAGTGAAAGTAACAGGTGAACCTGACCTCTCGCCCATCATGGGCGGTGTGGTAATCACAGGAACCCCGTAAGGGTCATCATCCATCAGGTCGCTGATGCCACCCTTGAATCCCATCGCCTCGGTTTCGTTCATGCCGATGATTGACAGGATTCCACGTGGATGCCCTTTCTCTATCTCCTTGTTGTTCCTCTTCTCGATGTAATAGTAAGTCATCAAGGCATCATAGGCGTGAAGGCACACAGGATAACCGTAGTTCAGGGATTCCCCGAACAATGTATCGGTGTATATCTCATCATCCATGAAATACATTGATTCCCCTGCTTCCCCGTAGGAATATGAGATACGCCAATGGGCAGGGTATAGTTTCTTACCGTTGTAATATCCGCCATGCTCTTCGATGTTATAGACAACGGAACGGTCTTCGAGTATGAATCCCGTGCCATCCCCTGGCTTTCCTGTATCATCGAAGATACGCTTGGTCTTCAAGGGGTCACATTGAACGAATTCCAACGGAATCCTATCAACCCATGAACCATCATCCTTATCGGGGTCAAGGATGTATTCGCATCTCGCCATTAGAACGGGGAAGTTGTAAACCAATGCCTGTTCCAACAGTGCTTTCATCACCGATGATAGGGGTTTCCTGTTATCATTCGCCTCATCGATGATTGAGCATCGCTTTTCAGGGTCATCGTAGTATCTGACGAATGAATCCTTTTGCCCTTCGGACGGTGGGCGTAGCATCTTACTGCCACAATCACATTCCTTGACGTGCTCATCGTATTCCTGACCGCAATCGTGACACTTCAGAACGAAGTTATCAACCCATTCAATCCCATGACGCATTACCTCCTTCACTATGCGGAGGACGAGTGCAGGGAATATCGATACATTGAGGTAAAGCCAACCTGCACGATGATACATATCGGCAAAGTTGTACTGTGAAAGATTACGGAAGTTTATGTTCGTAGGGCGGTCTGAAATCGTTCCGCCTATCAACCCCTGTTTATGAGCCGCCTTCATCAATCGGTCAGCGGTGAAGAAGTTTTGCGATTGGTTGTTGTCATTGATTACATTGGTTGATGTTGAGGACTTGGCCGTAATATCTTTCGACCCTACCATTTTATCAAAGGTAGAAGGTAGCATGAACACCTATAAATTAACTTCAAATGTATAAATAGGTATCCTATAATCAACGGGGTATCTTGTGGAATACCTGTAATCCGAACTCATCTCTGCCTTTCAATCGGTATTGGAACATCTTTTGTTTGTTTTCGGATACAAGAGATATGGGCAAATGGTATACCCCACAATAACATGACAGGAAATATTGTGATTCTTCATCGAATGTATCTACTATGGGTTCGCAATCGGTACATATCGGATGTCCGATGTATCCGCATAACTGTTTCACGATGTTATGGTTAGGTTCTTCGATGTGTAGGCGTTGTAAACCTTCTTCGAGGATTGCCTTGGTGAGTTGCTTATCGGGGTTCATTGTTCCTCGATTCATCCGTGATTTCGGCATCACGCCCTTCAACCAATCCCCGAACTCCTTAAGGTCATCATCGGTGATTATGTCCCATATCCTATCATCTTGTGTATCTTCGTTTGTTTCCAATTCCTCTTCCTCCAATGCTTCGGCAATTAGTCGTTCAATGGATTTCCTGTCGATGTGGAAAGTTACCGCATGACCATCATAGGTGAACGGTATCTGTGCCATGAAATCAAGGGAGCGGAATACAATCTTGGATGATGATTTGTCCTCCTTGATGATGCCGATGTCAAGGTGTCTGCAACTTCCCCTCAATGATGGAAGGTGATTGACGAAGGCAAGGTTGCCTATCGCAGACTTGACGAATCGGTTGAGTTCTTCAAGGTTCCATTTGCCCATGTAGATTATGTTGTTCATTCCTCTGCCTCCATCTGATTGAACTGTATTGCGTTGCTCAATATCTTATGAAGGTTTTTGACATCGGCATCGTTCAGTTCGATGCTTTTGTATATTCGGGAACATGAGTAGCAATGCGATTCTGTTTCTATATCGAACGATACCTTACCGTTGATTGAATCTATTTCGACTGAAGTTCCAGCCCGTAATATCTTCAAAGATTCAATCATTCTTCTTCCTCCGATTAGTATTGTTGAAAACTATGATAGCTATGCCTAATGTTATCAGGAACCCATAGATGAAAGATTGTATATCCATATCACTCTCTCCTTTTCCCTTCCAACCTATTCCTCCCATGCCTTCCTGCCTGGGCGGTCATCGTAATAAACGAAATCCTCTCCCCAATAGGAATAGCGCATAATCTTCACCATTGTATCAACGGTTCCCTTCAGGTCTTTGATTTGTGCTTCTTGCTGTCTAACGGTGTTCTCAAGGCATTGGATTTTACCATTCGCTATGCCTATGGCATCATATAATCTATCTTCTTTCATTCATCTTCCTCATCGTAGCAGTTCGGGCACACCGTGCCGTAGTTCCCCATCATCACCTGCACCTTGGGGACTGTGCATCCGCAATCACATAGCACATATCCATCGTTTGTTTCTTGGGTTGTCATCTCACTCATCCTCCTCTCCCTCCTTGTCTCCGTTGAGTTCAGGACAATCATCTCCTAAACACTCTTCGTGTTCACATTCCATGCAACATTCTGGTTCTGGTTCGTTGCCTGGAATCATCCAATCGGATACACCAGGGGGTAAATCCCATCCGAAATCCCTCATTCCCCTCCCTCCGTCTCATCAAGCATATCGTTGAGTGCCTTGCGGAGTTGCGACAGGGCGTGGTGGTTGCCCATGAACATCGGCCTCCAATCCGCATCGTTCGGGCAATCCGTAGGAACGCCCTCGCTGTTCAAGAGTATGCAAGGGCTGTCTTGGTCACAGTTGTCGCAGTAAAGGACTTCGGTGATGGTCTTGATGCGCTCATTCATCGTCATCAACCTCCATCTCCTCATCGTGCCTTTCCTCCGCCATGATGTAACGGGCGGTCAGACATGACTTGCAGTATGGCTCATCGGGGTAGATGAAGGTGGTTTCCCTCCCGCAGTCGGTGCAGTTCATTGCGAATCCTCCCAGAGCTGTCGGGCTTCGGGTGCGGTTATGTCGTTGTTGCTCACCATGTGGCCGAGGGATGTGCCGTCGATGTGGATGCCGAGCATGTCAGGCCCAAGGTCGTAGTCGATGCACTCCCGGACTGCGGTGGGGGTGAAGCAGACGAGGCGGTAGGGTGTGATGTCCTTCCATGTGAGGTTGTTGGACTTCATCTCTTGGACAACGATGGCGAGGTCATCGTTCTCTCCGCCGTGTAATTCGATCCACTTGGAGATGTTGTCGAGGTCACCTATGGGAAT
>PWOK01000334.1 GCA_003557445.1 Halanaerobiaceae bacterium | reverse complement strand
TTTTTATTATCCCCTCCAGATTATATTGACCGATTCCAAAATCTCTGGAAACAGGAATTTCTATATCATATTTTAATAATTCTTTAGAATTTAAATCTTTTGCAATTAAAGCCATTGTAAAAAACTTATCCTCAGACCATTCCCAGACTCTCTCTCCTTTTTTATTCAAAAAAAGATCATACAGCTGTCCAGAACTATATTTTAATATAATAGTTTCTTCTGTAACATTATAAAGATGAATTTCAGCATTAATTTTCTCTCCTGGTTCAACTTCTATTTTATCAACTGTTAAACCTGTTACCAGGTCAGGATATTTTTGTTCTTCCAGATCTTTAAAAAGATATCTCATTAAATCTACACCAATATATGTTCGACCATTAATAATAACTGGAGCCCTGTTTAATTCTTTTTCATTATAATATTTATTTCCTGCTACAAATGAAACAATATTTTCCCTATTATTTATAATAATTCTCTTCTCCTTTTGCCTAAAAGAAAGTAACCAATCATAACTATAAGTAAGGTCTCTTAATTTAATCATTTGATGTCCATCTATTTCTTTTATTTCTGCATTTATATTCATTAGATCTTCCATAGCAAATGTTTTTTCAGTATTTAAAAAGACTATTGATAAAAGGCTTAAAAATATGATAATTAAAATAACAGAGATATTTAAAACTTCTTTCATCTTAAACACACCCCTTTTTAGTCTGTATTTAATATATTCCACAAATATGATAAAATTCCTGCATCCTTTATTTTACTTTTTTTATTTGCATCAACCGGTTGACAAAAGGTAATCAAAAATATATAATAATACTAGTAATATTTTTTTATAAATTTACGCAAGCACTTGCGTAAGGAGGAAAATTATGCCGTTGACCCTTAAAGATATTGCCAGAAAAGCAGGAGTTGCTGAATCAACGGTATCCCGGGCCATTAATAACAAACCCGGTGTTGGTGAAGAAACCAGAAAAAAAATTTTAAAAATAGCTGAAAAATATAATTACAAACCAAACCAGCTGGCTCAGGGCTTAGCCAAACAAGAAACTCATATTATTGCTTTATTTATATCAGATTTCGATAATCCAGCCTGTACCGAGATTATGAAAAATATTGAAAAAGAAGCAAATGACTCTGGATATCAGGTAATTCTATGTAACACTGATAATAACCCTGAAAAAGAAAAAAAATATTTTCAACTTCTTAAACGTAATATTGTAGATGGGGCAATAATTGTTGGTGGTAAATTAACTGATAAAAATATACTTAATACAGTTTTAAAAGATGAATCTCCGTTAGTCTTAGTTAATAGATTTTCTGAAGAATTATTAATCCCAACAATTTTAATTGATAATGCCAGAGGAGCATATATCGCAACAAAACATTTATTGGAACAAAATCTGGAAAGAATAGCTATTATTATGGGGCCTGGTGAAGAATATCTGGAATCAGAAAAACTAAATGGTTATTACCAGGCATTAAATGAATTTAATATTCCTGTAAATCAAAATTTAATAATAGAAACAGAAATAAACCGCCAGGGTGGGTATAATTCTTTTCTGAAATTAATTGATTTAAATAACCCACCTGAAGGTTTCTTTGTAACAAGAGGAATAATGGCTATAGGTCTTGTAGAAGCAATTAAAATGGGTGGTTATTTTATTCCTGAAGATTTTTCAGTTGTTGGATATGGTGATACCTTAATATCTTCAATTATTAACCCACCTTTAACAGTTGTTTCTGAACCATTAAATGAATTGGGAAAAAGAGCAGCACAATATTTGATTAAAATATTAAATAATCAATCATTATCACCTGTAATAAATGTTTTAGATCCTGTTATCAATGTTCGGGATTCTTCAATCCCGGGTATTAATATAAAATAAATATTAATAAGGAGGATTAATTTAAATGGCAGAAGTTATTTTTGATAATGTTACAAAGATTTATGATAACCCGGAGGGTGAAGTTTTAGCTGTTGATCAGGCTAATCTTGAAGTAAAAGATAAGGAATTTGTTGTTCTTGTAGGTCCTTCCGGTTGTGGAAAAACGACTTCACTAAGAATGATTGCTGGATTGGAAGAAATAACTGAAGGAAAGATCACAATTGGAAACACTGTTGTTAATGATGTACCACCTAAAGACAGAGATATAGCAATGGTTTTCCAGAATTATGCCCTTTACCCACACATGGATGTTTTCGGTAATATGGCTTTTGGTTTAAAGCTTCGTAAATTCCCCAAGCTTGAAATTGAAAACCGTGTAAGAAATGCAGCTGATATGCTGGGTATCAGTAACCTGTTAAACTTTAAACCAAAACAGCTATCAGGTGGTCAAAGACAGAGGGTAGCTTTAGGGAGAGCTATTGTTCGTGAACCTAAGGTATTCCTTATGGATGAGCCTCTTTCCAACCTTGATGCTAAATTACGTGTACAGATGCGTACTGAATTAAGTAAGTTACAGGATGAACTACAGACTACCGCTATTTATGTTACTCATGATCAAACTGAAGCGATGACAATGGGTGATAGAATTGTTGTTATGCGTGATGGTGTCATACAACAGTATGATGATCCTTTAACCATTTATAATGAACCGGTTAATATGTTTGTTGCTGGTTTTATTGGTAGTCCTGCTATGAACTTCCTTGATGTAAAACTCATTAAAGAAAAAGGAATCTATTATTTTATTGATGAGTCTCTAAAAAAAGATATGACCTTTAGAACAGCTATTCCTGAATCAATTCTGGAAATGGTACCAAATATTGATGAATATCTTGGAGAAAATGTCGTTTTTGGTATTCGTCCAGAAGATCTGGTTGATTCTTCAATTCAACATGATTTTGAAATAACTGAAGACAATTCATTTTATGCTGATGTAGAAGTTGTTGAACCAATGGGTTCTGAAGTTTATCTATATCTTAAGTTTAATGAAAATGAATTAGTTGCCCGTGTTGATGCAGAAAGTGATGCTAAAATAGGAGATAAAATAAAACTTGGTATTGATTACAGTAAAATTCATATGTTTGATGCCATAACTGAAGAATCTGTATTCTAATAATCTTTTAAAAACAAACATAAAAAAAGCGGCCTTTAAAGGTCGCTTTTCTTTATATAAAGTTTCAAAACAATTAAGATTTAAGTATTATTTAAAATATTATAGAGCCAGATATTGCTATCTGCTGTTTTTCAGAGAAATTTTTATCAGTGCTAACTGCTGCATTAACACTGGCAGTTAAGAAATTTATCCCTAATCCACCAGTATAAATTCGTGGCCCATCAAGACTATCCTGAAATCCAGCCCTTATAGAAATCAAATTGAATAACAGATTTTTTTCAGCACCAACATGAGTTACAGGATTAAAATCTTCTTCCATATCCAGTGTTATATTAGATATATCAGCTGCTAAAGTTGCATTAACTATAGGAACATAAACTGATGCTCCAACCCTCATTAATCTCTCCGGTTCATATGTTATAGAAAAATCTTCAGGTTCCTGTTCTACTCCATCTATATTGTCAATATTATATATTATACTGGTTTCTTCGCCTTTAATCGTATATTCTGGAGCAAAAAGATTATCTATTTTAAGCCCCATATGAAAAAGATTGGTGAATTTAACCTTTAGACCTGTATCCATTCCAAATCCAGTTCCATTTGCCCTTTTATTGGTGATAACCCCTTCATTATCTTCATATTCCAGAATATATTCAATATATTCACTATGAAGTGCTTTTAAATTTACTCCCAGAGAAAGAGCACCAATATTTAAAAATGGAGATGTTATTTCCTGTCCAAAACCAACTACACCTTCTGCCATTAAATGATTTTCTAAAATAGCTTCATTTTCATTTTTATATGTAGTGGTTTTATTATTTACTATAACTCCAGCTGCTATATTCCTGAAATGTGCTGCTCCAAAGGCGTTTAAATCCAGTTTAAGTTCATCAGGAACAATATTTATTATTAATT
>PWOK01000029.1 GCA_003557445.1 Halanaerobiaceae bacterium | reverse complement strand
TGGTCTTATTTGTGATTTGGGAATAATAGATAATTGGCCATTTGCTTCTAAGATGGTGTAGCTGATATTTTTAAGGAGATGTAATAATATGAAAAATATAGACAATCTATTTAAAAAACAAAAAAAATATTTTAAAAATAATAAAACTCAGGATATTTCTTTTAGATTAAACAAATTAAAATTATTAAAACAGACTTTAAAAGAAAATGAAACCAAAATTTATTCAGTTTTAAAAAAAGATCTGTCAAAACCACCTTTTGAAAGTTTTACTACTGAACTGGGTATGATTTTAAGAGAAATTGATAGTTTTATCAAAAATTCAAAAAAATGGGTAAAGCCTGAAAAATTCAAAACTTCCTGGCTTCATTTTAAAACATCCAGTTATGTTTATAAAGTACCTTATGGGGTTGTTTTAATAATTGCTCCCTGGAATTATCCCTTGCAGCTGGGATTAATTCCCTTAGTAGGAGCAATAGCAGGTGGTAATTGTGTAATTTTAAAACCATCGGAAAATGCTCCCCATACAGCGAAATTTATTTCAGAAATTATTAAGCAAACTTTTGAGGAAGATTATGTGGCAGTAATACAGGGAGAGGTGGGAACGGCTCAGGAATTATTGGATAAAGATTTTGATTATATATTTTTTACCGGAAGTCCTGAAATTGGCAAAATAGTTATGAAAAAAGCAGCTTCTCATTTAACTCCGGTAACTTTAGAACTGGGCGGGAAAAGTCCCTGTATTATTGATGAAGATGTCAATTTAGAACTGGCAGTTCGCAGAAGTATGTGGGGCAAATTATTAAATGCCGGCCAGACCTGTGTAGCTCCTGATTATCTGTTGATTCCTGCAAAATATAAGAGATATTTTATTCAAAAAGCAAAAGAAACCGTAATTAAATTTTATGGAAATGATATTAAAAATAATCCTGATTATCCCCGGATAATTAATAATAAACATTTTCAAAGACTGATAACTATGCTTAATAACAGTCAGGGTAAAATAGTAGCAGGAGGAGATTATTCAAAAAAAGATTTATTTTTTTCACCGACACTGGTAACAGAAGTAAAGGTTGATGATTCTTTGATGTCTGAAGAGATTTTTGGGCCAATTTTGCCTGTTCTGGAATTTACTGACTTCGCAGAAATATTTTCAATTATAGAAAGACAACCTTCACCTCTGGCTCTCTACTTATTTTCAAATAATAAGGAAAGACAGAAAAAAGTAATCAGCAAAATCTCTTTTGGTGGTGGTTGTATTAATGATACGATAATTCATACTTCCTCAAAGTACCTTCCTTTTGGTGGTGTTGGGAGCAGTGCATTAAGTCCTTACTTATTCAACTACTTTTACAGGTGAATAGGCATTATTGTAATGAATTTTCAAAGTTTTCAAAAAGTAATTCTATAGATAAACTTGTAGAAAAAATAATATCATATATAGATAATTTTATTTAAAAATCATATTTGCCAGTTTAGTTTTTTGCTCGTGACAACATTATAAAATAGTGTATTAAATATTGATAATTAAATTATGTTTATAAAGTGAAAATGTCTTATAAAGTTGTGTTAATTTTTATTATATCATGTTTCTTTAATATATAATAAACATATCATATTTACTTATAGCATTTATTCTACATTTATTGTATCATACAACAAAAAATTAATTTATATATTATTTGTTAATATTGTCTTTCAATATAATAACTAAATTTCTTTATGAAATATAATTACGTTATGGTTTAGAAAATCCGGAAACTGATTAATTTATTACTGTAACGAGTTTGTAGGCTATTAACTTTAAGTTTTTAATGTGATATAATAAAAATACTATAAATTTTTGGATAGAATCAATCTTGTTTAATGTATATTGTTCAGCAATTATTATCAAAATAAATTTAAGAATATAAACAGTTAGGAGTAGCTAAAAAATAAAATGCAGATTTTTTTATCAAAAGAGATTCATAAAATTTACCTTAAACTAATTAAATTACATTAATTACCACCTAAATTTGGGTGCACTACCCCCTTGTTTATAACATTATTTTTTAAAATATATAAATTTTTAGGTCTTACTTGTTTTCCATAAACATCACCTACTTTCTAATCAATTTATTACTCGTTTTGGGGAACAGCCCTATAATTCCAGTTTCCTAAGTAATCATCTTTTATTATAGGCATATTTTCTTTAAATTCGTCAGTTACTTTTCTTCCTGTATTAAATACTTTATCTTTAATTTTAGCAATAACACTTAAACCAGTACTTGTTGTTACTTTTTCTGCTAGCTCTTTGACAACATCTATAGTGTTAAATATTACTCCACTCCATGTCTTACTTATATGACAAAATGACCTATGTTCTATAGGATTATACTTTGAACAATAAGGTGGATAATGAGCTAATCTAATTTCTATTCCTATTTCATTTGCAAGATCCTGTAAATCTTTTTTAAAAATATAATATCTACTGGAATTACTACCACCACCGTCTGCTAATATAAGAATACTGTTAGCAATAGGATACTCTTTTTTGCCTACCTCTTCCCACCAGTCTCTTATATTTTCACAGGCGAATTCAGTTGTATCTTTGCTGGTACCTATAGTAAGATATGTTTGATTTGTCTTTAAATCATGAATTCCATGTGGAACTATTTTTCCGTCAGCATAAGAGGGGTAATCATGATCGTAAACATTAATTGGTTCGGTAGTATAACAACTACCTTCACGAAATAAATTACCTATTAATTCTTTCTTTTTTGTATCAATAGAAACCACAGGGTTAATATCTGATTCAAGGTATTCTGTTTTTAATTTGTCTATTTTTTCAAATTGTTCATTTCTGTTTTCTACAGATTTTTTGGTTTGATTTTTAACAGCCTGCCGTTTACCATAACCATGTTTTTTAAGAAGTTGTTTAACAACATGTTCTGAAACATTGATTCCATATTCTTGCATATAATTAGCTATTTCTTTTTGAGTAAGATTAGTCCATTTAGCTTTATCATCCATGGGATCACCAGCAGTATAGTTTTTTAGTACTTTTAAAAATATTTCATCAATATGAGCGGTAGTTTCTATTATTTTCTTGCGACCGCCGCCTTTTACACGGATTCTATCATTAGGAACAAGAGATTCATTTTTAAGTTCTTTTAAACCTTTTTTAATAATTCTGGGGTCACAACCAAAAATATTGGCAATATACTGTAAACCTCCCCAACCAAGTTTGGCAAATTCAACAGCAGCATAGCGTCTTTTATCCTTTTCAGATATAGAGTTATAATAGTTTTTCATAATTATTATTGATTCTTCTGGAATTTTTTTCATATTTATCTCCTCCACTTCTGATATTCATAATATCATGGTGGAGAAAGTATGTCCAGCATTATTTCATTTATAATTATAAATTGTAATCGTCCAGGTTTTCTAACTCTTTTATTCCCTGCAAAAGAAATTCGATATCACATTCAAATAAGTTGCAAATATACTCTTTACTTCCAGGACCAAGCTGAAGATAATTTAAACCAACATAAGGTTTTTTCTTTTCTTCAGGAATAGAATCATAAAATTGCTTTATAATTTTTTCTTGTTCTTTTGTAAACTTTTTCACTTTTATCCCTCCATTTTAAATCTTATTACAATTATAACATAATGGAGAAATAATTATCAGTATTTTAAATTTATCTATGATTTTGGAGGGAAAATATGCATGTTATTTTTTAGCCAATCCTAAGTGTAATTTGTTTAATAAATTTGGGTTACCAGCATCTCCTTTTAGAACTGATTCTTTTCCTCTTAAAACCAGGAATAAAGGATGGAGTGTTGAACCAAGTATGGATGCAAGAAAAAAATACTAGTTTCTTGATTTTTAAACATCTATTAAAATTAGAAAGAAAATTATAGGTATTTCTGATTAACTGTATCAGTATTTAATTGAGAGGAGATTAAAATGATTAAACTAACTTCAAAACAGAAATTTATAAAAGC
>PWOK01000050.1 GCA_003557445.1 Halanaerobiaceae bacterium | reverse complement strand
TAATTAAATAAAAATTATATTTTTCAGCCTGTTTTTCCCAGTAATCTGTCGATTTACAATTATGCTGAACTTTAATTATATCTTCTTTTAAGACAAATCCTTTTTCAAGAAATTGTTCCATTATATATGTAGATAAAGGAACATAATGTCCTTTTTTTCTTGTATCTCCAATAAGAACAGCACAATAACAGTTCTCTTTTAATACTCTATATAATTCTTTAATTCCCTCAGCAAAATTATCACAGAATTTTCTTACATCAGATATGTTTGAAAAATCCCCTTTGATTTTTCCCTCTGAATATTTTATTATATCCAGATAGGGAGGATGGGTTAAAATTAAATCAATGCTTTGATCCTTTATTTCTTCCAAGTTTCTAATATCACCTATTTTAACTTCTGGTTCATACTTTTTCGCTGTAAAAGATAATTTTTCTTTTGTTTTTTTTATAGCTTCAGGATTAATATCTAAACCTATGGAACGACGATTTAATAATTTAGCCTCAATTAAAGTAGTTCCTCCACCACACATAGGATCTAAAACAACATCTCCCTTTTTTGAATAATTTAAAATAATATTCCTGGCAACCTGAGGGGCAAAATTACCTCTATATTCAGGAGAATGTGTACACCAATTACCTCTTTCAGGAAAGGACCAGACACTTGTGTTTTCTTTTTTGAAATTCATAATATCACACTCCTTACAGGATTTAATAATTCTATTATATAATATTTCTTTATTAGTTAATTTTTTCCTGCAAGGAGAATTATTTCTTTTATTAAAAAACACGGTTTGGTAAATCAACCACCCAGTTTACCCACTGTTTCACACTTGATGATCTTCTGTTTAATGTATTATCTGAAAGATACCCTTCTCCCTCTTTATATAAAATTTCTCTATGTTTTCTCATTATATTTTTGAAAATATATCTTTTAGAAGGCGGTTCACCTGTTTGTAAATATGTTTTCAGTGCTTCAAAAAATACCCTGTGTTCAACTATTTTCCTGGCCAGACCCAGGTATTTATCTCTTTTTTTCATTCCAAGTATTTTTTTTCCTTCCTGTGTTAATTCAATGGCACCACCAATATTTTTTGCTATTCCAAGATACATACAGGCCCGGGAATAATACTGGGCCTGTCTATAAGCAAAATCATAATGTAAAGATATTTCTTCAAGATCTAATGGTTGTTCAGAACGATATAATATTTCTGCTATTTCTACAACTCTATCAAAAGTATTTGCCTGAGGAAAAGGTATTTCAGGTTCTTTTTTAACAAATTGTACATCCTCCAGTAATTCTTCAATATCTTTAATTTTAATTGGTTCTTCCTCAATAACATAACTTTTCTGATTTATTAACTCTATTGAATTGTAATTTTCAAAGTCACGAAAAGAATAAACCAAAAAATGAAAGATATCATTGGAAAAAACTAAAAATATTGTTTTAATTTCTTTAGAACCCTCTAAAAGTTTATGCCATAATCGAAAGGGATAATACAATTGTCTTACTATAAAAGTATCAGAAACAACATTTTTTGCCTCAATTATTGAAAAGTAATTTATACCCTCATAACCTCCGTCAATCTGACATTGGCTTCTATCATTTTTTAACTTGATATCACTATTATTATTTATATTATTAATTTTAAAATCCCAGGTTAAAGTAGACATACGACCATCTACAGTGGGTCTTAACTTCTCTTCTTCAGTAATATCATTAAGCATTCCTGTTACATATGCACAATTTATTACCTTAGCTTCTGATGAAAGTGAATCAGGATTTATGGTTTTAATCCAGTAAGGAAAAGTTACCCGTTCAGGCCTGATCTCTTTAGTTTTTATATTTAAATTATGATAAGCTTTAAATCTTCCAATAACATAAGTTCCTCTCTGCACGGGAAGAATATTTAGATTTTCTTTTTGAAATATATAGGGGAGACTGTTTTCAGAATCAAATTTTGTCATCAATCTGGCATCTGGAACATTATAGTTATTTATTTCTGTTGAGGTTATTTTAGCATAACCTCTTTTATTAATTTCTTTTATAATAGGGCGATCTTCAAATATGTATTCCCAGCCTTTATCGACTTTTCTCTGTCGATTACTTTTTTCTGCTTTTGCCATATATATCTCCCCTTATAAATCATAATTTCTAACCAGTACTTCTTTAACCTCTCCCCGGTTATCACCATCAGAATTTATACTTCTTTTAGCACCAATTTCTTCTATTGTGTATTCCTTATATAAATCTTTTATAAATTTAGCACCTGAATTGGATAGTAAAAATCTACAGTCTCTTTTATCTAATTTATCACATAGTTTTTTTAATCTTCTTTGATCATCTTTATCAAAACCATCCAGAGTATACCCTGTAAAAGAACTGCTGTCCGACATAGGGTGATAGGGAGGATCAAAATATACAAAAGCCTGTCTTCTCATTCCTTTAACTGCTTCTTCAAAATCTATATTTAATATTTTTATTTTATTTTTATTTAAATATTTATTAACAGCTCTTAATACTGGTTCATTAATAATATTGGGATTCTTATAATTACCAAAAGGAACATTAAACTCTCCACTACTGTTAACTCTGAAAAGTCCATTGAAACAGGTTTTATTAAGATATAAAACACGGGAGGCTTTTTCTACATCAGACATTTTTTCAAATTCATCTGTTCTATCCTTAGCCCGCATTTTATAATAGTAATCCTCTTCATTTTTATGTTTTTTTAGATCTTCTATTAAAGAATCAACATCGTTTTTTATAACCCTATAAACATTAATTAAATGTGAATTAACATCATTGATAATAGCCTTTTTCGGTTGAAGATCAAACAAAACTGCACCTCCACCAACAAAAGGCTCATAATATGTAGAAAACTTTTCTGGAATAAATTTATTTATTTCAGAAAGTATCTGTCTTTTTCCCCCGGCCCATTTTACAAAAGGTTTAACCAGTTTATTTTTACCTTTCATTACAATAATACCCCCTACACTTTTTCTGATATAAACATTTGTACATATATTTATTATATCAAAAAAAAATATACGTCACAAGGAGTAATTAAGGTATTTTTTGATAAATATAACTTTTATGATAAAATAGAGATTTTAAAAATCATATTTTTCCTTATCTTCCTTTAAAGCACCTTTGATTTCACGGGCACATTTTTTTGAGCATGTTTGAAAGATCATATCCATTCCTTTTTGTTTGGCTTTAGAAGTTAACCCGGTGACAATTGCCCAGACATTCCTGTTGCCAACCTTAAGTTTTTCTAAAATATAACCATTCATTCTTACATCTGGATGATCACTATTTTCTTTAAATTTTATAGGTACTGTCCAGATCTTACTATTAGAAATATCTTTACCACACCAACAACACTCATCTGGCAATTCTTGTCCCATATAGATTCCTCTCTTCCTTTATTAATGATTTTATTCTTCTATTATAATAATTCTTTAAATAAACTCATTATCCTTTAATTCATTAAAATCAGGTGGGCTTGTATTTTTTATCCTGTTTCAAGAAATATGATTTGAATTTTATTCCTCTGGATCTCTTTGTGGATAATATATTATGTCTACTCCTGAATTCTTCAGTTCGTTGATATCATTCATATTTTCCGATCCTGGTGAGAGATCAAGATAATTTTCTGGCATAAATATATAATCCCCTTCACCAAAGCCTTCATTATTCACAAGAGAACTGATATCTTTAACCTGATTTCTGCTAAAAAATATGGCTTCTAGTTCAGTTAAATTTTCAAGAGAACTTATATCCTCTACCTGGTTGGAGTTAAATCCTAATCCTCTTAAATTAATTAAATTTTCCAGAATACTAATATCATCTACATGATTATTTCTAAAAGCCAATCTTTTTAAATTAGTTAAGCTTTCCAGTGAACTGATATCTTCCACCTGATTTCCCCAAAAACTTAACAATTCCAAATTAGTTAAGTTTTTCAGTGGACTGATATCTTCTACCTGGTTACTATTGAAAAATAAATT
>PWOK01000174.1 GCA_003557445.1 Halanaerobiaceae bacterium | reverse complement strand
TCCTGTTACCAAATAACCATCTAATGAGAGGAATATTCCTTAATACAGGTATACCACTATCATATTCAACAGTTTTATCAACAGTCATACCTGCCAGAGAAATTGTTTCTTCATTTTCTGCATAAATAGATGTAGAAAGGTTACTTCTTCTAATTACCAGTTGATCCTCTGTTTTATTTGTAAAATGACTGATATCAGGAGATACATCTATTCTTAATTCATCTTTAGTCAATTTATTTGGAGTAACTTTTAAAGAAACTCCTACATCAATATCTTCAACTATGGTATCATCATCTTCAGGTTCAAGAAAAATAACCCTTTCTTCGCCAACAAATAATTCTGCTGTTTCCCTATCAGTAACCCTGATTTTAGGATCAGCTACTATTTCTGCTATTTCTTCTCTTTCAAGAGCTTTTATTTTAGTTAACAATTGACCATAGGTACCACCTGTAAATATTTCAAAAGCATTATCAAAACCAAAAGAAAGTTCCTCCCCTTCTTCTGATAAATATTCAAAAAAAGTAGTTCCTTTTTCTTGAAAAACCTCTTTGGAAACTTCTGTAACCAGAACTTTAATTAATATCTGTTCTTTTGGCCGGTCAATTTTTTGTAATAATTCCTGAAACTCATCAATTATATCTTCTGGAGCATTAATTGTTATTATATTATCCTGTCTGCTGCTGGTTTCAATAAATCTATTATAGAATGAAGGCAATAAATCACTTACTTTATCAGAACTAATATAATTCAAATGGATAGTTTTAGATTTACTGATTTCTCTAAAAACCGGACTGCCCGGTTCAGGTAATCCCACAAGATAAAAATCATCTATTTTTTTATATCTGTAACCACCACTGATAAGCATCATATTCAGTGCCTTTTCCAGGGGAACATCATCCAGGTCAAGGGTAACCGTTCCATAAACAGTATCATCATAGATAATGTTTACACCAGTCTGTAGAGCAATTTCATTTAAAGCTTCACGAAGATCTTCTTCATAAAATACAGTTGAAACCAGTAGTTCTTCTTTTTCTTCTACAGGTTCAGCAATAACTACTGATGTAAATAATATTAGATTTATTAATACTAAGATTATAATTAGAGATCTTTTTTTAATTTGCATAATTATTCCTCCCTGTTTTTTTCTATTTCCAATGGTAATTCTGATTTTGCAATTTCTTGACCAGCATAATAAAGATAAATTTCAGCTATATATTCACCTTCTTTAATACCTGTGGTTGATTTTATTAAATAACCTGTTTCTTCTGGTAATATTCTTTTAACTCCCTCGGCTAATTCCAAATTCAGAGTGTGTTTAATTTCCTGGTTTTCATCACGAAGATATACTCTGGCCTCTGGAGATATATGTATTTTACTCTTATTATTAACTGTAGCACTTAAAATAATTTCATCCTCTTCCTTTAAACCTGTAAAGTCCATTATTTCTGCTTTATATTCATGATCCTCACCGATCATTATATCAAGATCTATTTCCCTCTGTTCCAGTATTTCACCATCCTTATTAAAAGCATCTATCAGGATTCTTCCATAGTAACCACCTTTTTCTATATCTCTTGGTGACCGTATTATTAAAACTGATCTATTTGATCTCCTTTGATTAAGTTCAAATTCACTGTTTCCTCTGAGATTAACTTCAAATTCATCAAATAGATTTTGAGAATAATCAGGTTTTATTTCCTGAGCACCAACCTTAATAAATAATCTATCACCTGTTCTATTACGAATATTTATTGCTTCAGTTAAAGCCCCACCTGCTCTAATTTCTTCACTTATTCTCTCAGGCTCTACTTTAATAAATTCCAGTCTTTCCATATCAATAAATTCATCTTCTACTTCAACTGTTTTTCTGCGGATTACCTGTCTGCCATTGGCATAATACAAATATAACTGTACATCATAGGTACCTGGAAATAATTGTTCATTAACTGGACCTTTAAAAACCACTTCACTACCGGGGTATATTGTTGTCTCATCTCTGCCTGACTGTTTAGCAATTTCACTTCGAAGACTTGTCCTCTCCAGTAACTGACGACCTTCATCTCTTACAGTTACTTCAGCAGCAGCATTATAAAGTAAGGGTGAATCATTTTTTAAATGGGCACTAACTACAGGATATCCTTCATCATCAGCTGTCAGATCAAAATCCATTATTTCTATACTTTCTCTGATACCGGTTCTAGCAACATTTATATTTACTCTGACAGCATAACGTATCTGAAAAGTTATACCTGTTTCGGTGTCTTCAACTACAGGTTCTACCATAATTATAGCAGTATGAGAACCACCGGCATCATATGGTACATTAACCTCTCCTGATACTTTTGTTTCTTGTCCCGGAGGGACTGTTACTTTATTATTTTCTATATTAATCCAATTTGTTGCTGGATGGTGTTCTGGGTCTCCTTTCTGATAACTTAAACCTCCTGTTAGTTGTTGTTCAGGGTGATATAAAGATAATTGAACTGTTTCCTGCCTTTGTGAAGGAATCAGTATTAATTCAAAGTTTTTTGTTTCTCCTGGTCTCATGTCAAGATCAACTACCAGAGGTCGAACACCAACAGCCTGTATACTAAAAGAAATAAAACACAAAATAATTATTGTAAGAAAAATTATATGAATATATTTTTTTTTATTATTAAACATAAATTTTGCCCCCTTAACAATATCTATTATTATTAATAAATAAAGAAGTTAAGTGAGGAATTAAATTCCTCACTTAAAGAAATTTAAATGTTTGCACTTACTATTAAAGTAAGTACTATATTTTCATATGAATCTGCTTTTAAATTCCACCATTCACCTTCCAGTGCTTCCTTGTTATTAAAAACAGCATATACTTCCAATTCCTTTTGGTTATATTCTAAAAAAGGAATTAATTCATAACTGGTATTATCCTGATCTGTGCCAAATTTTCCTGTCATTTTTATATTGTTAATATAATATTCATATTCATAATGTAACCAATCATCAAGCTTATTTCCAAACTCTTCTGGTTTTTGTTTGATTTTTAAATTAATTGGGGAATTAGCTGCGATTTTGACTGTAACACTGCCCTTTTGGTATTCATTTTCTTTTTCATCTAAGTTAATATTTAATTTAATGATACCATCATTTTCTATGTCTATAATAGCATATTGCTCAACATTTATATTAACTTCAGATGTTCCTTTTTCTAAAGCTAATATAGAAATATTACAAATAAATAGATAGACAACCAAAATTATTAAAATCAATTTGAACCTGTTTTTTTTCATAAACAACATCCTCATAATAATAAATATATAATTAAAAGTAGAGGGTAATAATAACCCTCTACTAATATTTAATTTATTTAGAAATTGTTACAGTAAATGTACCAGTGTATTCATCTGCCCTTAAATCAAACCAGTCATTTTCAGGATTCCAGTTTGTTTCTAAAAAGACATCAAATTCATGAGAACCTTGAGTGGCATCAAGACTACCTTCCATTCCACCTAAATCAAATTGCCCGGCTCTATCAAATACATTGTTATCATCTACAATTACAATATTAGGGGAAATTACCCAATCATCATCAGGCCATGCTGGAAGATCAGCAATTACTTGATCTTCATCCCATTCCCATTTAAAGTTCATATTAATATTAGTATTTGTGGCAAAAGAAATTGTTTGTTGATCTGATATACCCTGGTCTCCTGGTTCACCAGTAGTATGACCGGAATCAGGTTCATTTAAATTGATTTCAAAATCACCTGGCATTTGTAAAGTAGCATATGGACTAACATTAATTTTTACTTCTACTGTGTCGGAAACACCATCATTAGGGTCACCTTCAGCTCCTAAAACCATAACACTCATACCCATTACAAATATCATTGCCAGCACAATAATACCTAATTTTTTCATTTTTCATCCTCCTTAGATTTAATTAATTTGAGCTATTTACCTTTGATAATCCAATTTCCTGTTGGTTATCGATTAAACACAACAGGTCTTAGACTCCAATTTAATAATTTTATTTTATT